>JBQCJO010000341.1:0-2124 GCA_051952735.1 Rhizomicrobium sp. | reverse complement strand
ATCGTGACCGCGTTGCAGAGCATGGTAACGCGGCGCATTCCGGCCTTCGATCCTGTGGTGCTGACGGTCGCGCAGATCGTGTCGGGAACGACGAACAACATCATCCCGGAAACGGCGCAGCTCGTCGGCACGATCCGCAGTTTCTCGAAAGGCTCGCGCGCTCTCGCGCATGAAGGCTTGCATCGCGTGGCGACGAATGTGGCGGCCGCCCACAAATGCGAAGCCACCGTCGAAATCGAACAGGGCTTTCCCGTGACAGTGTGCGACGGCCGCGCGGTCGCGCTCGCGCAGAAGACCGCGAAATCGTTGTTCGGTGATGCCGGCTGGATGACGTTGCCGACGCCGATGATGGGTGCGGAGGATTTCTCCTACATCCTGAACAAAGTGCCGGGCACGATGGTATTCCTGGGCGCCACGCCGGAAGGCGGCGATTTCCGCTCCTGCTGTGCGCTGCATTCCAACCGGATGGTGCTGGACGAAAACGTCATGGCGCGCGGCGCGGCCATGCATGCCGCCTTTGCGGAGTCCTTCCTTGCGGAAGGGTTCGGCGCTTGATCAGCGGGTGCTGCGCAGCCTTGTGCTGAGACGAACACCGGCAACCGGGCGTTCGGCGAGAACCTCGCGGCGGAAGCGGAACAGCTCGGCGGGCCGTCCGCGCGACTGGCTCGCGAATTTGCCCGTGCCTTCGACAAGGCCTTGCGCTTCGATCAGGCGGCGGAAGTTTTGCTTGTGAAGGCGAACGCCGGAGATCGCTTCCACGACGCGCTGCAATTCCAGCAACGTGAAGGTGGGTGGCATCAATTCGAAAACCACCGGACGATATTTCATCTTGCCGCGCAGCCGTGCGATGGCAGTGGCCAGAATGCGGCGATGGTCGAACATCATGCCGATGCCAAGCGGCGCGGATGGCAGTTGGGCTGCTTGCGCGCGCCCGTCGCGCCGCGCTTCCTCCACGAGCCCCGCCTCATAAAGAAGCTCGTACCGCTCCAGCACGCGGTCCTCGTCCCAGCGCACGCCATCCAGGCCGAAACAGAGGCGCACGCGCTCGCGGCGGCGTTCGCTGTCGGCGAATTTGACGAAGGCTTTCAGCGCCGGAACGATGGTCTTGTCGATGATCTCCGGCTTCTTCTCGCGCCAGTCCTCCCATGGGAAATAGCGGTACCAGTCGCCCCAGATCGCGTCGGGCGCTTTCGGTTCGCCGACGGCGCGGGTGAGGGCGAGATAGCCGACCGACACCACGCGCGGCCCTTCGCCTGCCTTCAGCGCGTGCCGTCCACGATCACCGAAGGTGTAGAGTTGCTCGGCGTAATCCAGATCGACATAAGTCTGTTCACCCACCCAGGTGCGCAGGCCGCTTTCGAGGGTGCGATGTCCTTTCGGGTCGAATGGGCCGAAGGGGAGAGCGTCTTCCGCACCCTTGTGATGCACCACCAGCACGCGCGGCCGCTCGTCCGCGACGGAGACGATCGCCGCCGACAGGCCGATGCTCACAACGTGCTGGGTGGGATTCGTCTTCATAATTCGTCCGAGAGAGGCAGTTCTACGATTTCGCCTTCGGCTACGATGGTGCCGCGGCCAATGGATTCGACGGCGAGGCTCATGCGGCCGTTTCGGCCCAGCGCCTTGTCCGCCAACTCCACCAACAGCGGATTGGGATAGGCGTGCGGCGCGCGCGCGCGGAGGGACCTGGCGATCTGCGTCTCCCGAAAGGGACCAAAGCGATCGCACAATACGATATAGGCCGCGGCCATCGAGCGGCTCACGCCGGCCCAGCAGTGAATCAGCAATGGTGCTTTCGCATCCCAATCGCGGCCGAACCGGACGAGTTGCTCGACATGTTTTTCGTTGGGCGGGTCGTCGGCGATGTCCGTTGCGATCACATCATTCAAGCCGAGCCTCAGATGGTTGCCCACGCGGATGCCGCCGGGCGTCTCGATCATGTGGCCGGGCGAGAGCAGCGTCATCAGATGTGACGGCTTGTGACGCTTGATCGTGGCTTCGACCTGCGACAGCGGCGTGACGAGGATCAGGGACATGCCCTTTTGCTATCCGAGCTTGAAGTGAGAGGGAAGAGTCATGCCGTAAGTCGCTTGAAACGCTCCAGAAACTGGGTTTGGGCATCCG
>JBQCJO010000340.1:0-2283 GCA_051952735.1 Rhizomicrobium sp. | reverse complement strand
TCATTTCCCGGAAGGTGCGTGTCGGGAAGAACCATTCGTGCAGCGCATGCCCGTCCACGCCCATCGGGTTCTCGAGGCTTTGATCGGGACCGCAACCAAAGCCATCGAGTGAGACGCCATAGGCGCGCACGCATAATCTGGACATCGCCGTTTCTCCTTCGCGGGCCGGAAGCCTACTGATCGCGAGAAGGAAGCAAAGCCACTAATGCGTGATTTTGGCGGCCAGCCACGCCGCCGTTTGCTCCGGCGAGCGTTTGTCGGTTTGGCGGTCCACCATCAAATTGGCCTGCTGCATCGTCTTCAGATCGATGGCGCCGATGAGCGGCTTGAGCGCGGCGATCAGCTTCTGGTCGTGTGCATGTTTCGCGGAGATCAGCACCACGGCGTCGTAGGGCGGCAGCGCGCTTTTGGGATCGCCGAGCAGCTTCAGATCGTATTCCGCAATGCGTCCATCGCTGGAGAAGGCGGTGATGGCATCCACGTCGCCGGTCGCCACCGCGCGGTACAGGAAGTCGGATTGATATTGCCGCTGCTTCGCGAATTTGAATCCGTAAACCGATGTCACCGCGCGCCATTCGGGACGCGAAAAGATTTCGTAATCGCCACCGACGCTCATGCTGCCGGCATGCGCGGCCAGGTCGGCCAGCGTGTCGATATGAAGTTCGTCTGCATGGGCGCGGCGCATGGCGATGGCATAGGCGTTCTCGAAACCGAGGCTGCCCAGCGCCAGCACGCCGTATTTCTTCTGCAGATAAGACGTCATCTGCGCCAGCACGGCGGCGCGGCCGGGCTGATCGGTGCGCTTCATCTCATTTGCCCAGATCGTGCCGGAATAATCGACATAGACGTCGATGTCGCCATTGGTGAGTGCGTGGAAGGCCACGGTGGAACCCAGCCCGTCGCGCCGCGCCGTGGCGAAGCCCGCATCGCGCAAACGATCCTGCATCAGAGAGCCCAGGATGTACTGCTCGTCGAAGCTCTTGGTGCCGATCACGATGGGCGCTTCGGCACGGGCGAAGAGCGGAAACAGACTCACGCCGACGATCACCACAATGCCGCCGAACGCGCTCCACAATCGCCAGCTTGTGCGTTTCGCGAAACCGTCTTCGGCCAGTGCCAGTAGGCGGTCGATCACCAGCGCCAGCAGCGCAGCGGAGATACAGCCGAACAACACCAGCACCCAGTTCTCGGTTTGCAAGCCGGTGAAGATGTAATTGCCGAGGCTTGTCTGCCCGATGGGCGTGGAGAGCGTTGCCGTGCCGATCACCCACACAGCCGCCGTGCGAATGCCCGCCATGATGAAGGGCGCTGCGAGCGGCAACTCCACCATGGTCAGCGATTGCCACGGCGTCATGCCGGTGGCGCGCGCGGCGCGGATGATCGCGGGATCGACACCGGCGAGGCCCGTGATCGTGTTCCGCAACACCGGCAGCATCGAATAAAGCGTCAGCGCCAGCAGCGCGGGCAGGAAACCGAGTGCGCGGAAGCTGAAGCCGAACGTGTCCGCCGTGAAGGCCGAGATGATGATCAATAACGGATAGAACAGCGCCAGCAGCGCGAGGCCGGGAATGGTTTGCACCACACTGGCCACCGCGAGCGAAGGTCCGCGCAGCCACGCGATGCGATAGGCGGCGATGGCGAGCGGCAGGCTGATGATGAGGCCGAGTAGGATGGCGGAGACACTCAACAGAACATGCTGGCCCAGATAGTCGGGCAGGTTGGCGAACCCGGCGCTGAAGAGATCGCTCATGCGCTTTGCATCGCCTTCGCGAGCTTCTCGGCGCGCCGGCGCGGAATTTCGATCAACCGCTTCAGGAAATCATTGGCTGGCGATGCCGCAAGCTCTTTGGGCGTGGCGACTTGCAGCAATTCGCCATCGCGCATCACGGCAATGCGGTCCGCCAGCAGGAAAGCTTCCGTCATGTCATGGGTGACGAGGATGGTGGTGAGGCCGAGTTTGTCGTGGATCGCGCGATAATCCGCCGCCAATTCGTCACGGATCAACGCGTCCAGCGCACCGAACGGTTCGTCCATCAGCATGATCTTGGGGCGCGCGGCGAGTGCGCGGGCCAATCCGACCCGCTGGCGTTGCCCGCCGGAAAGTTGGGCGGGAAAACGGCCGGCAACGGCGGCGCTGTCCAATTGCACCAGGCCAAGAAGCTCATGCATGCGCGCGTCTATCTCGGTTTCAGACCAGCGCAGCAGTTTCGGGGTGATGCCTATGTTCTCGCCGACCGTCATGTGCGGAAAGAGGCCGACTTCCTGAAACACAAATCCCATCTT
>JBQCJO010000339.1:0-7820 GCA_051952735.1 Rhizomicrobium sp. | reverse complement strand
AATCAAACTGGAACGCTGGAAGCCGGGAAAGATTGCGATCTCGCAATCTGGAATGTTCAGAACCTTGCTGAGCTTGTTTACAGAATGGGGTATAATCCGCTGCACGCACGCGTGTGGAACGGACAATGACGGACGACAATGAGTAACGGGCACCCCTGGCTGACGGTTGAGCGCGGCGACGCGCCGCTGATCGTTTCGATCCCGCATTCCGGCACCGACATTCCACCGGAGATCGAAAGCGAACTCGTTTCCGGTTGGCTCGCGCGCAAGGATGCGGACTGGTGGGTGCACAAGCTCTATGATTTCGCGGGCGGGCTGGACGCGACCGTGATCCGCACCGCGATCTCGCGCACGGTGATCGACGTGAACCGCGATCCTTCCGGCAAATCGCTTTATCCCGGCCAGGCGACGACGGAGCTGTGCCCGTCCACCACCTTCGATGGCGAACCGCTCTACAAGAAGGGCTCGCATCCACCGGACAGCACGCAGATCGCGGCGCGGCGGCTTCACTTCTTCAATCCCTATCACGACGCCATCGCGGACGAGATCGCGCGGCTGCGCGGCATTCATGAGCGCGTGGTGCTGTTCGAAGCTCATTCCATTCGCTCCGCCGTTCCGCGGCTGTTTGAAGGCATGCTGCCCAACTTCAACATCGGCACCAATTCCGGCGCGTCCTGCGCGAGCGAGCTGGCACGCACGGTGGAAGCGGTCTGCGACGCCTCGCGCTTCACCTGGGTGACGAACGGCCGCTTCAAGGGCGGCTGGACGACGCGCCACTATGGCGAGCCGCAGATGGGCGTGCATGCGATCCAGCTTGAGCTTGCGTGCCGCGGTTACATGGACGATCCCGCGAAAATCTCCGAACTGAACTGGCCCGTGCCTTACGAGGAAAGCCGCGCGGGCGAGATGCGGAAATGTCTCTACGCGATCCTCGAAGGCTGCATTCGTTTCGCGGATACTGGCCACGCCTATGGCGCTGCGCCGCAGCTTTCGCCCGAGCCTATCCACAGCCGCTAGTTGGATTCACCTTACCGTCCGTGACAAAGTGCGCCCGCATTTCCCACGAGCGCACGCATGACCCGCATCGACAACACCCGCCATATCAAAGCCGCGCACGGCACCGCGCTTTCCGCGAAAAGCTGGCTGACCGAAGCGCCGCTGCGCATGCTGATGAACAATCTGGATGCGGAAGTGGCCGAGCGGCCGGAAGAACTGGTCGTTTATGGCGGCATCGGCCGCGCCGCGCGGGATTGGGAATCCTATGACCGCATCGTCGCCGCGCTGAAGCGGCTGGAAGACGATCAATCGCTGCTCATCCAATCCGGCAAACCGGTGGGGATTTTCCGCACCCATCCGGATGCGCCGCGCGTGCTCATCGCGAACTCCAACCTCGTGCCGCATTGGGCGACGTGGGACAAATTCCACGAGCTCGATAAGAAGGGTCTGATGATGTACGGCCAGATGACGGCCGGATCGTGGATCTATATCGGCAGCCAGGGCATCGTTCAGGGCACCTACGAAACCTTCGCGGAAATGGGCCGCAAACATTTCGGCGGCGAGCTGCGCGGCAAATGGATTCTCACCGCGGGCCTTGGCGGCATGGGCGGTGCGCAACCCTTGGCCGCTGTGATGGCGGGCGCCTGCATGTTGGCCATCGAATGCCAGCCCTCGCGCATCGAGATGCGGCTGAAGACGAAATATCTCGATTATCAGGCCAAGACGCTGGACGAAGCGCTGGAGATGATCACGCGCGCCTGCAAGGAGAAGAAAGCCATCTCCGTCGGCCTTCTTGGCAACGCGGCGGAGATTTTGCCGGAGATGGTCAAGCGCGGCATCAAGCCGGATGCGGTGACGGATCAAACCTCTGCACATGATCCGGTGAACGGCTATCTGCCCGCCGGTTGGACTTTGGATGAATGGGCGAAAAAGCGCGAGAGCGATCCCAAAGCCGTTGAACATGCCGCCAAGCAAAGCATGGTGAAGCATGTGCAGGCGATGCTGGACTTCCACAAGATGGGCATTCCTGTCGTCGATTACGGCAACAACATCCGCCAGATGGCATTCGAAGAGGGGCTGAAAAACGCGTTCGATTTCCCGGGCTTCGTTCCCGCTTATATCCGTCCACTGTTCTGCAAAGGCATTGGTCCGTTCCGCTGGGCAGCGCTCAGTGGCGATCCGGAGGACATCTATAAGACCGACCAGAAGATGAAAGAGCTGCTGCCCAACGACAAGCATCTGCACAACTGGCTCGACATGGCGCGCGAGCGCATCAAATTCCAGGGCCTGCCCGCGCGCATCTGCTGGATTGGTTTGGGTGACCGCCATCGCGCAGGCCTCGCCTTCAACGAGATGGTCGCGCGCGGCGAATTGAAAGCGCCGGTGGTGATCGGCCGCGATCATCTGGACAGCGGCTCCGTCGCCTCGCCCAATCGCGAAACGGAATCCATGATGGATGGATCAGATGCGGTGTCCGACTGGCCGCTGCTCAATGCCCTGCTGAATTGCGCGAGCGGCGCGACATGGGTGTCGATCCATCATGGCGGCGGCGTGGGCATCGGCTATTCGCAGCATGCCGGCATGGTGATCGTGGCCGACGGCACGCCGGAAGCGGCCAAGCGGCTGGAACGCGTGCTCTGGAACGACCCTGCTTCGGGCGTCATGCGCCACGCCGATGCCGGTTATGACATCGCCATCGACAGCGCCCGCGCGCGCAAGCTGGACCTGCCTTCTTTGGCCTAACGGCGCCCGTCAGAAACCGTTAACCCCCCGCGCCGAAAATGGCATGGGCGGGGGGCGGATGAACGCAGCCGGGCATCGTTTTCATGCACTCGATGGATTGCGCGGTATCTGCGCGATCGTCGTGTTGCTGTACCACGCGCTGCGCTACGCGCCAGGCACACCCTTCGCGCACGGTTATCTGTCCGTCGATATGTTCTTCATCCTCAGCGGATTCGTGCTGGCCTTTGCTTTCGGCGACCGCCTGGCCGCCGGCATGAGCCCTCTCACATTCGTGAAAGCCCGTATTCGCCGCCTCGGTCCCATCGTGCTGTTCGGTTCAATCCTCGGTGCGATCGGGATCGTTGTGGAGATATGGTTCGGCTATCTGCCGGATTTGCCGCTATACGCGGTCATACTTTTGGCGGCCAATCTTCTTCTGATCCCCTTCATCGGAATCGGGCACAACAACGCCTTCCCGATAAACGGCCCGATGTGGTCATTGTTCGCCGAACTCTGGGTCAATGTGGGATTTGCGTGGATCGCCCGTCGCCTCTCCCTGAGCATGCTGATTGCGATCATTGTCATCGGCTGGACATTCATCATCCTTCATACGCTTGAAACCGGCGCCTGCGATTTCGGCGCGAGCCGACAGACCGTTCTGTACGCGATACCGCGCGCCATCCCTTCCTTCGCATGCGGTGTACTGATCTTCCGGCTGTTGCGCGCAGGTGCACTCGCCAGAGTGCCATCAATAAATCCGTTCTGGGTCTTTGGGGTGTGGGCTGGGCTATCGTTAATGCCGATTTCCAGGCTGAATGCGGTGTACGATATCGCTCTGGTGGTGATCGCCGCACCCATAACGATTGCTTTGCTGGCGCGTTCGGAAAGCATCACGCCCCAGTGGGTGCGCTGGCTGGGGAAGATCTCATATCCTCTCTATGCAACGCACGCGGTCATCATCTTCACCGCGCAGCATCTGACCTTGGCGTACGGCCGCGTTCCGCTGTGGATCGAGATCGCACCGCCGATCCTCTCGGTCGCGCTGGCGGCGGGTCTGAACCGCTGGTACGAACCCGCGATAGCAGGGTTGTTCAGGCACTCTGCATCCAAGGTAGCGCCGGCATTCCCCTAGCGCACACGCGATCACACGGACTTGATCCGTGTTCGCGTGCTCAAACCGTACACTGCCGCGAGCTGCCATCCGGCGGCCAATTGGGGGAGGGGAAAATGCGTTCCGCGGTTCTGGTAGTGGTGTTGGGTTCGACTCTGGCCGCTACCCCGGCGCTGGCGGACGATCGGGCCGCAATCACGCAACAGGAGCAGGCGATGGCCGACGCGGTGGCCGTGGGCAACGTTGCGGTGTGGGACAAATATCTCGATCCCGGCCTGATCTATGCGGAGGAAGACGGTAGCTACAAAGGCAAAGCGGAAATGCTGAAGGAAGTTCAGCCGCTGCCAAAAGGATTGAGCGGCGAGATCAAGGTGGTACTGCTCTCCTATCACGAGGATGGTGACACCGCCGTCGCGCTCTTCCGGCAGGTCGAGACCGAGCATTATTTCGGCCAGACCATCTACGCGAACTATCTCACCAACACGACCTGGAAGAAGCGTGCGGACGGCTGGAAACAGATTCAAGGACAAGTGCTGGCCGAACGCACCGATCCGCCCGCGATCGCCTTGCCCGCCGCGGATCTGCAGAAATTCACAGGCACCTCCAAGCTGCGCAATTCCGAGCCGACCTACACGTTGGCGATGGACGGCGGAAAGCTGATGGGCGCGCGCGCTGGCCGCAAGCCATCCGAATGGAATGCCGAAACGCGCGACGTGTTCTTCATCAAAGGCGATCCGCGTATCCGCAAGATCTTCCAATACGACGCCAGCGGCAAAGTCACCGGCTTCATCGAACGCCGCGAAAGCTGGACGATCTATTGGGATAAGGTCGGCTAGCGTGGCAACGCGCGCGTTCCGGTGAACGGATTGAAGCCCTGCTCCGCCAGCGCCGCCCATGCCAGCGGCGCGAGCGCGGGAATCGGGAAATAAGCGCGTTGCTGTTTCAGGTCCGTCTGCAAATCGAAGCCGGTTGAGGTTTTGCGGTTCGAAGCGCGATACCTACCATCGGGCGCGCGGCTTTTCGCTGCTGTCGCCATCAGGACATTGGCTTCGGCCGCGTTGCCAAGCAGCTTCATGAGCAGCGCATCCTGCAAGGTGCCTTCGGTCCAGACGCCGTCTTTTTGCGCGCTGTAGGCCATGCCGCCCTCGGTCGCGAAACGTTGTTGCAATGTCTTCGCAACAGCGGCGCGACGCGCGCCATTTTGTGGAAAGGCCAGCAACGGCCAGATTTGCGCGTCCAGCGCGAGCGTGGTGTTACGCGCCTTGCTATCCTCCGCCATGCCCGCGTCGAAGCAGCCGCATTTCTCATTCCACATTGCGGCGACGAACGCAGACGCCGTCTTTGCGCGATTTTGCCAATGCGCATCCTTCGTGACATTGGCCAGTTGCGTGAAGGTGGCGGCAAGATCGGTGTTGTGTTCGGTGGATTTCCAGCGATTAAGCGTGGACTTCGGCTGATCGCCGAAGGTGCCGCCCGTGAAGCCTTGCGGAGGCCGTGTATCGAATTGCGTGTCCACCCAATGCGCGATGCGGATGGCGCCACTGCGATATCTCGCGTCCTTCAGCGACAGCAGCGCGAGCATCGCCCACGCCATATTCCCGGTGTCGCTGCCGACCTGGTACTGGTCTTCCACCCAGCGGTTCTGTTTCTTGTCCCACCAGCCAGCGAGCTTCACCGGATTGTCGGCGTGTCCTGATGCGTATCCGTTGCGCAAGCGGCCGTCGTGCCAGAAGCGATCAAGATCCAACGCGACGAGCATCGCGTTGCCGATGCGCGCGGCGTCTTTTGCATCGCTGCAACCGACCAGCGCGACGACCGCCACCGCGTTGTCATAGAGAAACGCCGTGTTGTGGAGCGCACCGTCTTTCTCCTGCGGGAAACTCGGCAAGAAGATGGGACCGGCTGGCGATTGCGCGACCGCGCTGCGCAGCGCTTCGCAAGCGGAGGGCGCGGCCTGCGCTGCGCCGCATGTTGCGGCGAGAGCTAATACAGCCGCGGCTACCCGCTTCATGCGTCAGGCCAGCGCCTGTTCCAGATCGCCGATGAGATCGTCCGCATCTTCCACGCCGCAGGATAGGCGCACCAGCGCATCGGAGATACCGAGCACCTTGCGCTGATCTTCCGGGATAGACGCATGCGTCATGATCGCGGGATGCTCGATCAGGCTTTCGACGCCACCCAGCGATTCCGCGAGGGTGAACAGCTTGCAGCGTTCGAGGAAGCGGCGCGTACCCGCGAGGTCGCGTTTCAGCACCACGGTCACGATGCCGCCGAACGCCGCCATCTGCGCTTTCGCCAATGCGTGCTGCGGATGGCTTTCGAGGCCGGGGTAATAGACCTTCTCAACATCCTTCCGCGCTTCCAGCCAGCGCGCGATCTTCAGCGCATTGCTGCAATGCCGCTCCATGCGCAGCGCCAGCGTCTTCAATCCGCGCAGCGCGAGGAAAGAGTCAAACGGGCCTTGAATAGCGCCAACGGCGTTGTGCAGGAAGGCCAGACGATCGGCCAAATCCTTGTTGTCGCCCACAACCGCGCAGCCGCCGACGATATCGGAATGGCCGTTGAGATATTTCGTTGTGGAATGGACGACGATGTCGATGCCCTGCTCCAGCGGGCGCTGCGTATAGGGCGAGGCGAACGTGTTGTCCGACGCTGTGAGGATGCCGCGCTTCTTCGCCAGCTTGGCGATGGCGGCCAGATCGGCCAGCCGCAACATCGGATTGGTGGGCGTTTCCACCCAGATCAGTTTCGTGTTCGGCTTGATCGCTTTTTCGACATTGGAAACGTCGGTCATGTCCACAAAGTCGAAAGTCAGACCGGCCGTGCGCTTTCTTACCTTGTCGAACAAGCGGAACGAGCCGCCATACAGATCGTCGCTGGCGATGACATGGCTGCCGTGATCGATCAACTCCAGCACAGTGGAGATCGCGGCAAGGCCGCTGGCAAACGCATACCCGCGCTCGCCGCTTTCCAGATCGGCCACGCAGCGCTCAAAGGCCTGCCGTGTCGGGTTCTGCGAGCGGGAATATTCGTAGCCCTTGTGAACGCCCGGAGACTCTTGCGCGTAAGTCGACGTCGCATAGATCGGCACCATTACCGCGCCGGTGGTGGGATCGGGATGCTGGCCCGCATGGATCGTGCGCGTGGCGAAAGCGAGGCGGTTCTTGCCGTCTGTCATTTGTTCAGTCTCAGATGATTGATGAGGTCGATGCGGGTGATGAGGCCCACGAATTTGTCCCCGTCGCACACGATGGCGACTTCGTTGCGCTCGAAGATCGGCGGAAGCTTTTCCAGCGCATCGTTCACCTGCACGGTCTTGAGTCGCGCGGTCATCGCGCAACGCACCGGATCCTTGAACTGCTGCGTGCGGAACTGGTCGTGCCCTTCGACATGGGCGAGAACGTCATGCTCGTCGAGAATGCCCACGATCTTGCCGTCCAGCACCACGGGAAGCTGCGACACGTCGTTGGCGCGCATGCGATTGTAAGCGACCATCAGCGTATCGTCCGGGCCCACCGTCACCGTGCCGCCAGTGTCATGCGTGCGCGCGATGAGATCGGACAGATTGCCCTTCAGATTGCGGCTGGAAAGACCCTGCTCGATCACCCAGTAATCATTATAGACCTTGGAGAGATATTTGTTGCCGTTGTCCGGCACCAACGTCACCACGCGCTTGGGTGTTGTCTGCTCACGGCAATAGCGCAGTGCGCCAGCCAGCAAGGTACCGGACGATGAGCCGCCGAGGATGCCTTCTTTCGACAGCAGGGCACGCGCCGTCTCGATGCTTTCCTTGTCGCTGATCGCGTAAGCCGTCTTCACCAGATCCAGATCGCAATTGGGCGGGATGAAATCCTCGCCGATGCCTTCGATGGTCCATGAGCCCGGCTCGATCATCTTTCCTGTCTTGATCAGCGGCGCAAGGATGGAGCCGACCGGATCGGCGAGAACGATTTCCGTCTGCGGCGAAACTTTTTTGAAGAAGCGGCCAATG
>JBQCJO010000338.1:0-3892 GCA_051952735.1 Rhizomicrobium sp. | reverse complement strand
CCGGCTTCACCAGAAGCTGAATGATCTTGCCGGGCATCGGTGAGGTGACACGGTCGCTGGCTGCGCCCGCGCTTTCCGCCGCCACGAACGGATCGTAGGGCCGCACGGTGAACGTCTCGCCGTTTTCGATGACCGCGATATCGCCGTTTGCGAGCCGCAACGTCTCGATCCGATCCTGCGGCGGCGAGAACGGAACGGCGACACGTTTTCCGTCGACGATGAAATCAGCCGTCTGCTGCGTGCTGCCAGAGAGGCGGAAGGAATCCTGATTGCCCCAGGGATCGTCATTCCACGGGCGGTATTCGCGCAGAATTTCACCTGATGCTGCGGCGAGAATTTCCTGCGTGATGATGGCATGCGGAATCAGTTCCGCCTCGTGGCGGCCGATGAAGCCGGTGTCGATATCGCCTTTGATGAAATCCGGACTGCGCAGGCAGCGGATCAGGAAGGCGTTGTTGGTACTGAGCCCGGCGATCCGGCTTTCCGACAATGCATTCGCAAGCTTTTCGATGGCGGCTTCGCGCGTGTCCGCGTATGCGATCACCTTGGCGATCATCGGATCGTAGAACGGCGAGATCGTATCGCCTTCGCGCACGCCGGTATCGACGCGGACCTTGTCTTCCGGAATCGAAAGCCGCTCCAGTGTGCCGATGGACGGCAGAAAGCCCTTCTGCGGATCTTCGGCATAAAGCCGCGCCTCCACCGCATGACCTTTGGCGTGGATGTCGTTCTGCGTGGCCGGAAGCTTTTCACCGGACGCCACGCGCAATTGCCACTCGACGAGATCGTAGCCGGTGATCGCTTCCGTGACCGGATGCTCCACCTGCAGGCGCGTGTTCATTTCCATGAACCAGAAGCGATCGGCCTTCAGACCTTCGGACGCATCGGCGATGAATTCGATGGTGCCCGCACCGACATAGCCCACGGCCTTCGCCGCCTTCACCGCCGCCTCGCCCATCGCCTTGCGCATGGCTTCGGGCATGCCCGGCGCGGTGGCTTCCTCAATCACCTTCTGATGGCGGCGCTGGAGCGAGCAATCGCGCTCGAACAGATGCACGACATTGCCATGGCTGTCGCCGAACACCTGCATCTCGATATGGCGCGGGCGGGTGATGTATTTCTCGATCAGCACGCGCGCATCGCCGAAGGACGATTGCCCTTCGCGTTGCGCGCCTTCCAGCGCGGCAGCGAAATCCTTCGCATCATCGACGCGGCGCATGCCTTTGCCGCCGCCGCCGGCCACGGCCTTGATGAGCACCGGATAACCGATCTTCCCGGCTTCGCTCGCCAGATGCTTGGCGGACTGGTCGTCGCCCAGATAACCGGGCACCACGGCGACACCAGCCTTGGCCATCAGCGCCTTGGCGCGGTCTTTCAGGCCCATCGCGCGGATCGCGCTCGCGGCCGGCCCGACGAAGATGATGCCGGCTGCGGCGCAGGCTTCCGCAAACTCCGCGTTCTCGGAGAGGAAGCCGTAGCCCGGATGGATGGCTTCAGCCTTCGTCTTCTTTGCGGCTGCGAGAATGGCATCGGCGCGCAGATAGGACTCGCGCACCGGCGCGGGGCCGATGTGCACCGCCTCGTCCGCCATCTTCACATGCAGCGCGTGCGCATCGGCGTCCGAATAGACGGCAATGGTGCGCAGACCCATGCGGCGGGCGGTGCGGATGACACGACAGGCAATCTCGCCGCGATTGGCGATCAGGAGGGAAGAGAACATGGCGGCGGTTATAGCCGCCATGTCCGAACGGCTTCAACTAATGGGCTTCGCGCAGGAAAATGCGCTTCAGGAAGAAGAACACGCCGATGACGACGAGATAGCCGACGAACAGCGCGGCCACGAAACGCCAGAAATTCGGCTCCATCAGCGGGGGCAGCCGGAAGGCCGCGTGATCCGCCAGAACCGGCAGCAACACATTCAGGATAATGGTGACAAGCGTGGCGCCCAGAGCCACCGCCCAAACGCGGTGCCAGGCGGGCACGAACAGCGCCGCGACGAGCGCAATAATAAGGCCTTCGATGGCGTTGACCTGGTTAAAGCCCTCGCGAAAGAAGTCCCAGGCTGCATTGACCATGTGCTGAAAATCCATGGGTAAATCCCCTCTATGGAACTCTCAGCACGGTAAACGCCGATGCCCATCCGGCGGTTGCAAGAACCGCCGGATGGTGTGACCGGTTGTCAGTGATGGGCTGCGTGCGCGCCGCCGCCGGCGCCTTTGAGCACATTCGTCTTCACGAAGAAGAGCGCGGCAATGACCACGACGTAGCCGAGATAGAGCGCGGCCACGAATCGCCAGAAGCCCACATCGAGCAGCGGCGGCAGGTGCAGCGGCGCGTTGTGATCGATCATCGGCACGAGAATCATCGCAATGATGTGAACGAGCACGGCGCCGAGCGAAACCGTCCAGAGCTGTTTCCAGTCGGCCAGCCGCCATGCGGAATAAAGTGCGATAAGAAGACCCAGCGTCGCATTCACCTGCGCGAAACCGGCGCGAAAGAAATCCAGAATCCAATCCAGATAATACATACCGTCGTGCATAAGCATTCCCCCAAGCGGAAAGTTACAAGTCGCCCCTTACGACCGCCGGATGGTAACCCATCGTGTCCCGTTTTCGGGCGAAATTTTGGCGACAGCATGATGCGCCGCAACAAGACTAGGTTTCCCGGGGCAAACGCGTGGAGGGCTAGAGCGTCCGCGCCAGCATCGCGACCGTCTTGCCCGCGTAGCCTTCGCGGCCAACCTCCTGGAAGCCGCGCTTCTCGTGGAATCGCAGCGAGACGGGATTGGGCGGCTCGGCATTCACTTCGCAAGTGACACTTGGGATGGCGCGCTGGCGCGCGAAAGCGTCGATATCGTCATAGAGAAGGTCGGCCAGCTTCTGGCCACGGAAATCCGGCGCGACGACGATGCGGTCCACATAGATGAAGTCGTCATAGCGTTCCGCGAACCAGCGAAAATTCACGCCGGCATAATCGTCGCCTTTGCGAAAGGCGAGCAGGAACGCGGTGATCTTGCCGCCCTGCTCCACCACACGCAGATAGGACGCGGCGGCGGACCACTTCGTGAGCTTCTCCTCATCCATCGGCGAGAGGAAATGCACAGACTCTTCGTTCAGTGTGAGGATGGCAGGCCAATCGGGCCGCGCGGCATTGCGCAGGATGTTTTCAGACATGCCGCCAAGATCACGCGACGGCATTCCAAAAAGCAAATGGGGCCCAAAAAGCAAATCGGGCCGCTTGCGCGGCCCGATCGCGAACTCTGATCTGCGGCGAAGCTTACGCTTCGTCGAGGATGCTCGGACGGTGGTGCAGGAACTGGCCTGCCACCGCCTGGCACATCGCCGCGTAGTCCTGCGTGAACAGGATGTGGGCGTGCCAGAAATCGTCCATGCGCGGATCGACATGCAGCGGCGCATCCTGCGCGCAGGAAAGCGCGAGGAAGTGCTTGTACTGCTGCTCGATGGCGTCCACTTCGTCGGCGGCGAAGATGCCGTCTCGGACGACCTTCTTCTTCACGATGGACAGATCCCACGCGTTCAGGCGGTCGAGATAGACGGCGGTCTTCTCGTCCTTGGAGTCCGTCACCAGCACGCAGCGAGCGGCTTCCTTCGAGAGAACGCAACGGGCTTCTTCCGCCTTGTGGAGGAC
Source organism: Rhizomicrobium sp. (assembly GCA_051952735.1). Lineage (GTDB taxonomy): Bacteria > Pseudomonadota > Alphaproteobacteria > Micropepsales > Micropepsaceae > Rhizomicrobium. The sequence goes on along the minus strand of JBQCJO010000338.1, from coordinate 244 downwards.
GCAGCGCGCCTCCTCGTCCTTCGCGAGGACGCAGCGGCCCGCATCGGCTTCCTTGGTCAGCACGCAACGGGCTTCTTCGTCCGCCTTGTGAAGCACGCAACGCGCGTCGGCGTCGGCTTCTTTGGTGAGAACGCAGCGGGCTTCTTCCTCTTTCACGAGGACGCAACGGGCGGCTTCGGCTTCCTTGGTGAGGACGCAACGGCCGGCTTCTTCCTTGTGGAGAACGCAGCGCGCTTCTTCTTCG
>JBQCJO010000337.1:0-3589 GCA_051952735.1 Rhizomicrobium sp. | reverse complement strand
GCCATGCCATCGGAACATCCTTCATCTCCGAGGCTGGCGAGCTTAGCCAGATCGGCTCCATTGCGTTCTGCGACATGACCGTCTTTTCGTTTCATCCGGTGAAGACGATCGCGATGGGCGAGGGCGGCGCTGTCACCACCAACGATCCCGAGATGGCGCAGCGCCTTGTTCGGGCGCGCAATCACGGCATGACGCGCAGGCCGGACGAATTCGTGAACGCGGCCGATGCCTTCGATGCCGACGGCACGCCCAATCCCTGGTACTACGAATGTGTCGAGCCGGAGTTCAATTGGCGCGCCAATGACATTCAGTGCGCACTGGGCCTCTCGCAGCTGGGCAAACTGGGCCGTTTCGTCACGCGCCGCCGCGCTTTGGCCGCCGCCTATGACACGCTTCTATCTCCGTTGTCGCCGCTGGTGCGTCCCGCAGCGCGCACGCACGCGTCTCTGCCGGCTTGGCATCTCTATGCCGCGCGCATTGATTTCGCGCGCGCCGGCATCAGCCGGGCCACTGTCATGCGCGAACTCGCAAAGGACGGCATCGGCAGCCAGGTGCATTATTTCCCGCTGCACCGGCAGCCCTATTATCGCGATCGCTACAGCGCTTTGTCGTTGCCGGGCGCCGACCGCTATTACGAGCGTGCGCTCAGCCTGCCGCTTTTCGCCTCGATGAGCATGGCCGATGTCGGCCGCGTCGCGGACACGCTGGGAAACATTCTCGGCTTCTGATTTCTGAATATCGGAAAAAGAAGAAGGCGGTGCTTCTGCCCCCCGGCAAAAGCCCCGCCCCTCTTGTTCTTGATCCCACCGGCGATAAGCCCAAACGCCCCGGGGCGTGGCGGGTATTCCCACTCACGCATCCCGGAAAGCTGCGGCGGAGCGGTCGCCCGCCCCGCCGCGATGTGCTTACCGGAACAGCGAGAGCGCGACCTGCGGCGACTGGTTGGCGATCGAGAGCGCCTGAACACCCAGCTGCTGCTTCACCTGCAAGGACTGCAACATGGCGCTTTCCGTCGCCATATCCGCGTCCACCAGGTTGCCGATGCCGGTCTGCAGCGTGTCGGACAGGTTCTGGACGAACGTGGCCTGGATCGAGAGCTTCTTGGAGCCCGAACCCAACTGCGCCAGGGCGCTGTTGACGGCCTTCAAGGAGGTTTCCACCGTGTCCACCATCGCCGACGCGGTCGACTGCGTCGAGATCGAGTCCGAAGCGCCGATCGAGACGATCGAGCCGCCGAGGCTCATGTTCTGACCCGCAACCGTGATCTTCTTGCTGCCGTCCGAAGAAGCGAGCACCGAGATGCCGCCGCTGTTGGAGCCGTCGATCAGGTTGAAGCCGTTGAACACGGCGTTCTCGACCACCGTGGCGATCTGGTCGCGCAGGGCGGTGAAGTCTTCGTTCAGCGCGTCACGGCTGGCGGAGTCGAGCGAAGAGTCGGACGCGGCAAGCGCCTTCTGCTTCATCTCGATCAGCAGGTCGGAGATCGACTGACCGGCCGACAGGGCGACGTCAACCGAAGACGTGCCGCGGTTGAGGGAGTCCGTAACGGCGGAATAGCCGGCCACGTCGCCGCGCATGTTCTGCGCGATCGCGTAGGTGGCGCCGTCGTCTTTCGCCGACGCAACCCTGAGACCCGTGTTGATGGCGTTCTGGGTCTTCATCAGGCTGGCGTTGGTCTGGTCGAGGTACTGCAGCGCGACCATGGCGCCGGTGTTGGTATTGACGCTAATCATTCTTGCCTCCGTTCTGGCGTGTTGTGAGCGTTTTGCTCAAGGGCATTCTTGCCCTGCATGCGCAATCGCAAGCGCCGTGCCGCGCGCGCTTTACGTTGTGCTAACTCTCGATTTTCAGAAGGGCGGCAAAAGCTGTGGCGGGCGTTGTTGCCGGATGGCGTTCCTTACCGGGCAGGATTTACCGGTTAAGGGGAAATTCTTGCCGGGTGAGCGGAAGAATATGCCGGGTTTGAATCAAACGAATTTCGAAAAAGCGCCGAAAATCCCTAAAAGCCGGAGCAAAAGAAATGGAGCGGCGCGGGGATTTATCCCGGCCGCTCCGCCCCATGTTTTCCCAAGTGTATGTCCTGGTGTTCTTATCCTCTGAACAGCGAGAGGATGACCTGCGGCGACTGGTTTGCGATCGACAGCGCCTGAACGCCAAGCTGCTGCTTGACCTGCAGGGACTGAAGCTTCGCGCTTTCGGTGGCCATATCGGCGTCCACCAGGTTTCCGATGCCGCTCTGCAGCGTGTCGGAAAGATTCTGGACGAACGTCGCCTGGACCGAGAGCTTCTTGGAACCGCTGCCAAGACGCGCCAGCGCGCTGTTGACGTTGTTCAACGAGGTTTCGACCGTGGCGATCATCGCGGAAGCCTGCGACTGCGTCGAAATCGTCGAAGCCGTGCCAAACGTGATGATGCCTCCGCTCAGGCTCAGATTTTCGCTCTGAACGGTGATCCGCTTGCTGCCGTCCGAGGACGCCAGCACCGAGATACCGCCCGAAGCCGAGCCGTCGATGAGGTTGAAGCCGTTGAACACGGCGTTGTTGACGATGGAGGTGATCTGATCGCGAAGCGCCTCGAAGTCCTCGTTCAGTGCCTGACGGCTCGCGGTATCCATCGAGGCGTCAGAAGCTGCCAGGGCCTTCTGCTTCATTTCGATCATCAGGTCGGAGATCGACTGGCCTGCGGAAAGGGCCACATCGACCGAGGAGATGCCGCGGTTGATGCTGTCGGTCACCGCGGAATAACCAGCCACATCGCCACGCATGTTCTGGGCGATGGCGTAGGTCGCGCCGTCGTCCTTCGCGCTCGCAACCTTCAGGCCCGAGTTGATGGCAGTCTGGGTGGCCTGAAGCTGGGCGTTGGTCTGGTCGAGGTACTGCAGCGCGACCATCGCGCCGGTATTGGTATTGACGCTAAGCATTGAGGATTCTCCGTCCCGTTCTCGAGTGAGGCCGGCCTTCTGCCGGCCGCGGGGCACTGTGCCCCGCCTGCGGCAGCGCAATCCCCGTGCCATCTTTTTAACCGACTAACATATTGATTTCATTGTATAAACTATTGGAGGAAGGCGATCTGGAGCGGGCAATTTTTACCCTGCGGCAGAACCTGTCGGGCAGTCGGAAAGCAAAAACGCCGGCCCCGCGAAGGACCGGCGTTTTCCGGAAAACGGCTTCTCCGTCTTTATCTCTGTCAGGCAGCGCCGCGCAGGCCCTGCATGATCGTGCGGTTGACCTCGATCAGCGGGTCCATCGGCGCACCGGTGCGGGTGACCTGTTTGGAGTATTTGGATACCCACAGGGAGAGCGACACGATCTGGGCGCGCACTTCCTTGGGGAGCTGGTTGCGGTCGTCCAGGCAATCGCTGGCGAGTGTGCGCCAGAGCTTGCGATTCCAGTCGACCGCTTCGGCCAACGGGCCGCCGCTGGCATGCGTCTTCTGCGCATCGATCAGGGCGCCCGTCACCTGGCCGAACAGCCGGTATTCGGTGGCCCTGGGATCTTCAGTGGTTACTTGCGCGCTTTGATAGGCTTTGTGTGTCATAGCTCAGCCGTTCTCCTTCGAATTCAAACAGTTTTTTGCAGGCCATCAGGGC
>JBQCJO010000336.1:0-7384 GCA_051952735.1 Rhizomicrobium sp. | reverse complement strand
GAGCATCTGTCCGGGACGCTCGCTTGGGCTCACTTGGGCATGCAGCTTGCGGATGACTGGGTCCATCCAGTTCCAGTCGTATTCCGGTGCAATCGCCGTCAGAACTGATTTAAGTCCGACTACGCTGCTGCAAACGCTGACCGGCTTGGTCGTAGAAGAAAGCTGTTGGACATAGGCTTTTAGGGCATCCGGCGTGCAGCGAGCGCCGGGGCTGGCATTTTCGTGCATGCGTCCGGTGCTGACGAGGAACCAAAGCCAGCGGCCATAGTGGCCGCGATTAGTATCCTGCGTCGCAGGCCGCCAGTGTGCGGCAAGACTCTCATCGTCTAGGACCGAGCCTTTTGTGATCGCGCGCTCAAAGCCGTGCCGATCCCGGTCGGGCCAATGTTCTATCTTTAGAGAACGGTTACGCATTGTCATTCCCGGGGCGAGACTTGCGACCTCTGATGGCCGGCTTTTGGTTTCTGCTTTAGCAGCCCGTTCGCTTTTCGCGATGCGGCCCGGGTGGGATTGTCCGCATAGGCTCGCGTGAGAGTTTCCATGCTCCTGTGGCCCAGTCTTATGGATGCTAGTGGCAAATTACTGGGGTCATCTTGAAGGATGACGTGCGTGGACAGATGGCGCATAAAATGGGGATGCAGTTGTTGGCCCAAGTGGCGGTGGACCATCTTTTTGAACTCCGCGCGCAAGGTCGAGTGATGCTTGTGGCCGTCATTCCTGCCAGGAAAAAGGTGACGTCCTCCGGCCCCGTTCAGTTTTGGTCGATGGCTTTCGACAAACTCTTGGAGATTCTGTGCGACGAAATCGGGCAGCTCGCATTCGAGCGCCTGATGATTCTTCATCTCTATGCCTTCAAACCTGAGCACGGTCTTGCCGTTGATCACCTGGATATTTTTGTCCAGATGCAAAGTGCTGAGGTTCTGTATGCGCAGTGCAGCAAAGTAGAGAATCTCAAGTACAAGGGCGCGTTCGAAACACTTGGCCTTCCGCATGGGATTGGCGACACGCTGGGTCCTCCGCCGTTCCTTCTAGGAGACGGACAGAAACTCTGCGAGCACCCCCGGATCGTCAAACAGTGCCAGCTTTTGGCGGTTGGCATCCGTCATAGTGCGATTGCGGCCCTTGCTCATCCGGGCGCTGAACTTTTCGAGCTGCTGCAATTCCTCGGAGGGAAGACGGAGATCGTACTTGGCGATTTTCCGAAACAAGGACGCGACGTTGGCGATATATCCGCTGGGCGCGTTGTCATTCTCTTCAAGCATCAGCTTGAGGCCGGCTTTGACGAGTTCGGGGTTCACGAGCGCGCGAAGGCTGACAAGTGCATTGGCCGGGATGATCCCCTTGCGCACAAGCAGTGATGCAAAGCGCCAGATATGCTTTTCCTGGGCTCTCAGAGTAGCGGCTCGCAGCGGTTTAGAGAGCCCATCGTCTTCAAACGGGTCGGGATGGGCGCCGCGCTGAACCCAGCGAGCAATGTCCTGCGAAAAGCTTTCGGGAAATTGATCTTCCGGGAGCACGACGAAATTGCGCTCAAAAGGCGAGGAGAGCGTGTATTGCGGCCAGCCCGGGATTTTGCGCGATGCCTCGTTCCAGTACGCGATCGCGTTGCGCAGGATCGAGCGCGGATCCTTGATTGCCTGCTCGGACGCCACCGCTGCATGGAATGCGAGAAGAACGTCGCGGGTTACCCCGTCCGGCCCCACGCCGGTAGCAGTGCAAAAACAAGCCAACCGATTGATTGCGCTGCGCCGGTTTGTATCTGGCACCTGCTCAACGAGCGCGGTCCATTCCGGCGAGCGTCCGAAGCGCTCAATCAGCTTCATGGGTGTGGCGCCATAGCGGTCTAGCGCATGGACGACCAGGGAGCGCGCATTGAGATAGCGCTTTTGCGATACACCCAAAGCCGGCCCGTTCTTCGAAGCAAACAGCTGGTGGATCGTCCGCGGGCTCGCATCAATGTTGGAAAGCAGGCCAAAGTGCTTTGCGACAAAGCCCATAGCCGACAGCGTATCGCGGCGCCCGTTGCTTGGCGGCTCCGCGGCGATCTGGGTGCGGATGTCTTCCAAGCTCTTGGTCGCTAGTGGTGTGAATTCGTTTTGGAGGTGCATGTCTGTAGGGTCCTTTATGGGTTTCGGGATGACAGACGAGCGGCAGTCGCGGTCTCGGGATGACAGCAAGGGACAGAAGGTGTCGTTCGGGAAATAGCATCAAACGTATCGACCGGCTTTATGCGGTAAGTGTTTTCCCGACACGGCTCATGCATCGCAGAATTCATGGCTTTTTCGTCCATTTCTTCGCGACGAAAGCATCTATCGCGTCACGGTGAATTCGAACGATGTGGCCATCACGAACAGCTGCCAATTCACCGGAAGCTATCCGGCGCGATACCGTCTTCTTCGACACGCGAAGGAGAGCGGCCACCTCTTCGATCGTATGGAGAGGCGCGGTGAGTTTCCTAGGCCGCATCCTTCTTCCCCGCTTTGCTGAGGAAATCGTGGATGGATTTCATCAGAATGCGGCGAGATCGGCCGATCTTGATGCTCTGCAGATGATCCGAGTCTAGCAGTTCATAAAGATGGGTCCGGCCGATCGACAATAGACGGCAGGCTTCCGCGGGAGAGACAGCGAGACGATCGTCTGGAGCCTCGGAGGGGGTTGAGGTCATGGCCATTCACCTATGCGCGGCGATCTGAATCGATCGCGGTTGAGACGACTTCTTTCTTTCTCCTTTCTTTCTTTCGTCGTCTTCAACCTTGCGCACTCAGGCGAAGGTTAGCGGGTCCTCACGAGGGACAGCGCCCATGAGCGGCATCTAGAACCAGCTTGCTGCGCCGGTCAATTGCCAAAAAGTAGTGCGAACAATGGCGGACAGAGAATTCGCCAGTGCAGTGTCGTGGATAGGCGAGCACAGATATTGGGCTTCTTCAGGTTGCTGTTCACCCCCGGAACACGGTATTGTTTTGACTGGGACAGTCAATCACTGTCTTGGGGCTTAAGAACCTCGACACAAGGCGGCTCTCAGTGCTGCCGTTGAAGCACTCCTCCACCACTATGGTCGAGGAGGCATACGCGTATGTTCAGGGCGAAAGCCTAAAGGCGTGTGCGGCCTTCCTTGTGTCGGCTTCTTAACTCCCCGATCGCCAGAGGGGAGAAAGAGATGTTTCGTCAAATTGCGATTTGCGTGTTCTGCGCAAGCTTGTTCGCCTGTTCAACGCCTTATCAGGAATCCGGCCTTTTAGGTGGCGTGCATGCGACCCAAATCGACGCCGACACGATCCAGATCGTGGGCAAGGGAAATGGATTCACATCCGCGTCCACCATTCAAAATTACGTCTTGTTGAAAGCAGCCGACGAAACGTTGGCCCATGGCTACGATCTATTTGTAGTCGTCGATGCAGCTGACGAGACGAGACACGGAACAATTTATGTGCCGGGACAGACAACCTCGAACACGACGGGACGAGCCACAGTTTGGGGGAATACCATCCAAGGTACTTCGACCACACAGACTTACACAACGCCTGGCACCACATTCGGAATCGTAAAACCCGGCGAAGCCGTAACTATCAAAATGTTCAAGGGTGAAAAGCCCGCGAACGGTCCGCCAAACTTGTACTCAGCGAAGGAGATTGAGACGTATCTGGGGCCGCAAGTCCGAGGTCGTTCATGATTTTCGGCGGACACTTATCTCAAGATCGCGAAAAATTCTGGCGCGACACGAAGGAGGCGGTCGGGTCGGTGCTAGGTGCGGTCGTAGTACTGTTTGGAGCTTACCTATGGGTTGAAGATTTGATGACACCACATATCCGAGCGCATGCAGGCCAAATATGTGGCCCACATCACCATTGGAGGGCCGTCGGTAACGCGTTTTCGGGCGATCTTTCGTGCGAAGACGATGGGGACCGTAGATCGCGCTAGCAGATCAAATTTGTTGGTCTAATTGTTGGTATCGGGCGCACGAGTCGTCGGCAGAACGCCGAATGAAAAGGCAAAACTGCTGTGGGGTGAGTCCTATCTAGTCTACCGCCCGTGCAAGGTCTCTCGATCAGTTCCTTTGAAGGTTGTTGCGATTGGTCCGGACAGCCCTGTATGCATCCGTAGCGACGTTCTCGATAGCGCGAGTGGAAGGCGAAAGGTCTTAATCGGAGCTTGCTTTCGTCGCTTTCGCGCCACTGCCATCCGCCGAAACTAGCGAAGGGGCTTTCTCCTTCGCCAGGAACCCCGCGAACAGATTGGCGAGCGGCATATTCTCGATCGTGATCGGAAGATCGCTGGGATGAATGAACTCATCCGCAAACCAGGGATAGAGCTTGGGCGAGAACGCCTCGCGCAGCCATTCGATGAGGCGACGCACGCGCAAAATTTGGTTCCCCTGCGGGTGGTAGGTGAGCCAGATGTCAAATTCCCAGCGGATCAATTTGCTGGGATCGTCATCGCGGCGGATGTCGAGCGGTATCACGGGCGCGCCCATGGCGTTGGCGTATGTGGGAAGCGCACCGATTCCCGCGCCCTTGGCCGTTGCCCAGTAATGGGCGCTTGAGACATTGCTCTGGAACGCGACAATGTCCTCCATGGCGGTCCCTGGAAACACGCTGTCCCAATAGGCGTCCATCTCTGCTTGCGGCGAGACCTGCAGCACGATCCGGTGCTTGGCGTATTCGGTCTGGGTCCGCGGCTTGCCATAGAGATCGACATAGGACGTGGCCGCGAATGGCATGGAATGCAGCCGCCCCAGCTTGACGATCTTCAGATCATTGCTCTTCGGTCGCTGCAGCTGCACGCCGACATCGGCTTCCGAGCGCAGGATGTCGGCCGGCGACATCGCGCATTGCATCTCCACCAGAAGCTGCGAATAGGTGCGTTGGAATTCGATGAGGCGCGGGCCAACCCAGAATGTGCCGAGCCCTTCGGTGACTGCGAGCTTGACCCGTCCTTCGATCGTCTTCTCGGATTGATCGCGGGCGCGCACCATCCCGAAATACGCTTCTTCCATCTTCTGCGCGGCTTCGAAGATGCGTTCGCCTTCCCGCGTCAGATGCACGCCATACGCGTCGCGCGTCGCCAAGGTCACGCCGCAATTGCGCTCGAACTGCTTGAAGCGGTTGCGGATGGCGTTGAGCGACATCTTCAGCGGTCCGCAGGCGGCGCGGAAACTGCCTTGGCGCACGATCTCCAGAAAGACGCGCGTGCCATCCCAATCCGGAATCGTCCCCGTCTTTTTGGGTGATGCATTCTGCTGAACACCCCTTGCGGATTTTGTCTGCACCGCTCCCGCCACCCCCAGCGCTAGTCTTGCGCAGTATTCACGACTTCTGCCGCTTCGTCAGGACTTATTCGGGAACAACTCACATGACCTTGCACGCGCCCGATGCGCAATTTCCGCCACTTGGACCGGCTTTACCCGGCAGGCGCCACGATATTCTCGATCTCGACATCGCCAATCTGAGCCGACGATTTGTCATCTTCACGCCGAGCGGGGCGATGATCAAAGACCTGGTAGAACTGGGCCGCCGCGAGATCGGGGCGGTTGCATCCGCCGAACTTGTCGAGCGTGCGGTGACGCACAATCCGGACAATCTGTGGGCGGCCGCCAAGCGCAGCCGCTTCGATGCGGCCCATCCCGTTGCGGAAGGTTTCTTCGCCTTTCTCATGCTCAACGAGGAAGGCTTGCGCCGGCTTGGCGAAGGCAGCTTCGATGGCGCCAATCCGGATTTTGCGTTGTTATCGGCGCAGAACGAACGTCCCGCCGCCATCTATGCCTGGGCGGTGTGTGCGCCGCGCGGGCTCACCGCGGCCTTGCCGCTGGTGATGGAGAAACTCTCCACGCCGCTTTATCGCCGCGCCAACATGTACACCAAGGCGGCGACGCCGGAAGGCGCGCGGTTTTTCGAAGCGATCGGCTTCAAGCGTGGCGCGAACATCGACGGACATCTTCATCCGAAGATGTTCTGGCTCGACCGTTCCGGACTTCCCAGCGAGCCTGCCTACGACACCTATGCCCCAGCGCAGCCGCAGACGCGCATCGGCATCCGCGTGGTGCGCACCATCGACGAACTGATGCGGGTGTTTTCCGTGCGCAGCGCCGTCTACATGGCCGAACAGCATTGTCCCTATGATGAAGAGTTCGACGGCAATGATTTTTGCGCCACCCATCTTCTGGGCTATGTCGGAGACGAGCCGGCGGGATGCATGCGCATCCGCTGCTTCGCGGATTTCGCCAAGGTGGAACGCGTCGCCATCCGCAACGAATTCCGCAACTCCCGTCTGGTGCAAAAGCTGGTGCGGGCATCGATCGCACTGTGCCGCGCCAAAGGCTATCGCCGGCTCTACGGCCAGCCGCGCTCGGATCTATTGCGCTTCTACAGCCGCTTCGGGTTTCGCACCTTTCCAGGCGGCAAGACGCTGCGCTTCTCCGACATCGATTACACCGAGGTCGTTCTGGACATCGACCGCGCGGCAGACGCGGTGCAGATCGGCGCGGATCCTTACATTCTCATCCGTCCCGAGGGCAGCTGGCACAAAGCCGGCATTCTCGAGCGTTCGGCGCAACGCAAGCCGAAGATCGAAAGACTTTCTGATTAGGAGCGCCGCAAAGCTGCGCGTTCAGGGACGGCGGCGTCTTCCGCCCCGGGGTCCACGCCCCAGACCGCTGCGCTTGGCGAGCGCGGAACGAGCGGCAGCATAATTTGGAGCGGTCATGGGATAATCGCCCGGCAATCCCCAGCGCGCGCGATAGTCGTCTGGCGTCATCTGGTAACGGGTCCGCAGATAACGTTTGAGCATCTTCAGCTTCTTGCCGTCTTCCAGACAGACGATGTAGTCGGGGGCCACGGATCGGCGTACCGGCACGGCGGGCTCGGGTAGCGTCGAAGGCTCTTCCTGGCCCTCCGCAATTCTTTGCAAAGCGCGATGGGTGGCCTGCAGCAGCGCCGGCAATTCCTCCATCGGCAGCTTGTTTCCGCTCACATAGGCGCTGACGATTTCGGCCGTGAGCGCGGCGAGCATTGCAGGCGTGACGATGGGCGCGGCCATTGCGGTCGGATTCCGGCGAGCGTGTTTCTGCCAACGGCGAAGGGTGCGGCAGACTATTCCGAAATACGGTTCCTGCGACAGGTCCAGCGCAATCTGCAAGGCGATCCTCCCGGCGCTGCGTGCTGATGCAGCGCTGCGAAGGCTAGCGGCGACCGGTGCATTTACCATGACCAGAAATTGAACATGGGTGTACCACTGCCTGCACACGCCGGGGCGAAATGTCTTGCGCGGCAACGTATTGCGCCGGTAGGCCAGGCTTCCCATGATGCGGCAAGCGTTAGGGAGTCGGGCATGGGGCATGGGAATCCGGATGAGTTGATCCGGCTGGCGAGCGATGTCGTCGCCGCTTACG
>JBQCJO010000335.1:0-4638 GCA_051952735.1 Rhizomicrobium sp. | reverse complement strand
TACCGACGACATGCACATCGGCTTCGATCGCGTCTTTCGCCACTTCCTCCGGCGTCTGAAACAACGGGCCGATATCCACGTCGAAGCCGAGATCGGCGAACGCCGTCGCGATCACCTTCGCGCCCCGGTCATGCCCGTCCTGCCCCATCTTGGCGACGAGCATGCGCGGACGGCGGCCCTCGTCCTTCTCGAAGGTTTCGATATCGCCCTTGATCGCGGCGAATTCGTTGTCGCCTTCATAGGCGCCGCCATACACACCGGAGATGGAACGGATTTCCGCGCGATGGCGGCCGAAGACTTTTTCCATGGCGTCCGAAATCTCTCCCACGGTGGCGCGAGCGCGCGCGGCTTCCACCGCCAGCGCCAGCAGATTGCCGTTGCCTTTCGCGCCATCCACCAACGCCGTCAGCGCGGCTTGTGTCTTTGCTTCATCGCGCGACGACTTCGTCTTCTTGAGGCGCGCGATCTGACCGTTGCGCACTTTCACGTTGTCGATGTCCAGAACATCGACCGGCGCTTCGTCCTTGAGCTGGAATTTGTTGACGCCGACAATGACGTCTTCGCCGCGATCCACGCGCGCTTGACGGCGGGCTGCGGCTTCCTCGATGCGCAGTTTCGGAATGCCGGCTTCGACCGCTTTGGTCATGCCACCCATCTGTTCGACTTCGGCGATGATCTCGCGCGCATGGGTCACGAGCGCGTGCGTCAGCGCCTCGACATAGTAGGAACCACCAAGCGGATCGACGACGTGCGTGACTTGCGCTTCGTTCTGCAGAATGAGCTGCGTGTTGCGCGCGATGCGGGCGGAGAACTCTGTCGGCAGCGCGATGGCCTCGTCCAGCGAGTTGGTGTGCAGCGACTGCGTTCCGCCCAGCACTGAAGCCAATGCCTCGATCGTGGTGCGAACGACGTTGTTATACGGGTCCTGTTCGGTGAGAGACACGCCGGACGTTTGGCAATGCGTACGCAGCATCAGCGAGTCCGCTTTCTTCGCGCCGAACTTCTCCATGATCTGCGCCCATAGCAGGCGCGCGGCGCGAAGCTTGGCGACTTCCATGAAGAAGTTCATGCCGATACCGAAGAAGAACGACAGGCGCGGCGCGAAGCTGTCCACGTCCAGCCCCTTCGCCATCGCGGCGCGGACATATTCCATGCCGTCGGCCAGCGTGTAGGCGAGTTCCTGCACCGCGGTCGCGCCGGCTTCGTGCATGTGATAGCCGCTGATCGAGATCGAATTGAACTTCGGCATCTTCTTGGCCGTGTATTCGATGATGTCGGCGACGATGCGCATCGAAGGCGTCGGCGGATAAATGTAGGTGTTGCGCACCATGAACTCTTTCAGAATGTCGTTCTGAATGGTGCCGGAGAGCTTCTCGGTCGGAACGCCCTGCTCTTCGCCCGCGACGATGAAGCTCGCCAGGATCGGGATGACCGCGCCGTTCATCGTCATCGACACGCTCATCTTGTCGAGCGGGATGCCGTCGAACAGGATTTTCATGTCCTCGACGCTGTCGATCGCAACGCCGGCCTTGCCGACATCGCCCGCCACGCGCGGATGATCGCTGTCGTAACCGCGATGCGTCGCAAGATCGAACGCGACTGACAGCCCCATCTGACCGGCCGCGAGGTTTTTGCGGTAGAACGCATTGGATTCTTCGGCGGTGGAGAAGCCCGCATATTGGCGGATGGTCCACGGGCGGCCCGCATACATCGTGGCGCGCACGCCGCGCATGAACGGCATCTGCCCCGGCAGGGAGTTCACTTCCGAAATGCCCTCGAGATCGGCGGCGGTATAGAGCGGCTTCACGTCGAAGCCTTCCGGCGTGTGCCAGGTGAGATCGGACAGCGGGCGGTCCTTGAGCTCCTTCTGGGCCGCTTTCGCCCAGCTCTCCGGATCCTTGCCGCTCATGACCACTCTCCAAACCAAATCAAGGGCCGGGAGTATCGCAGGCGCGAAATGAGCGTCAATTTTTGCCGTGGCGTCACCGGATGACAGTTCCATGAAATGCTCCGCCCACGGAGTGTTGAAACCGGCGAGTCGGCAGCCCCTAGAGATTCTGTGGACCACTACATCTAGGACCCACCGAATCGTTGACATTCTATATGGAGTGTGAGAACAAAGGATGATACTGAGTTGGTTAGTGATTCGTCCCTGATTCGTGCCCGGGGCGTTCACGCTCGTTAACTCCCTATCCACAGAACCATTCACAGTGGCTTTTTCGCCGCCTTGTAGAGGCTGCGCCAAGCCCCGATGTTGCGGCCATGACCTCCATTCAGACGCGTAAGTGGGCGAGCGCCGGTCGCGTGTCGGCGATCCTCGGCCCTACCAACACCGGCAAGACGCACTACGCCATCGAGCGCATGCTGGCGCACAAATCCGGCATGATCGGCCTGCCGCTGCGCCTTCTCGCGCGCGAGGTCTACGACAAGATCGTGGCGCTGAAGGGCGCGGCTGTCTGCGCGCTCATCACTGGCGAAGAGAAGATCGTTCCGCCGGACGCGCGCTATTTCGTCTGCACCGTCGAAGCGATGCCGGTCGATTTGGGCGTCGCGTTCCTCGCCGTCGACGAGATCCAGCTCTGTGCCGATCCTGAGCGCGGCCACGTCTTCACCGATCGGTTGCTCAACGCGCGCGGCGAAGAAGAAACGCTGTTCATGGGTGCGGAAACAATACGCGGCGCAATCCAGCGCTTCGTGCCGCATGCTTATTTCATCACGCGCCCGCGCTTCAGCGATCTCGCCTATACGGGCCACAAGAAACTCACCCGCCTGCCCCGCCGTTCTGCCATCGTCGCGTTCTCGGCCGACGATGTGTACGGCATTGCCGATCTCGTGCGCCGGCAACGCGGCGGTGCGGCTGTTGTGCTCGGCGCGCTGTCACCGCGCACGCGCAACGCGCAGGTCGCGCTCTATCAATCCGGCGATGCGGACTTCCTGGTGGCGACGGACGCCATCGGCATGGGCATCAACATGGATGTCGATCACGTCGCCTTCTCCGCGCTGGAGAAGTTCGACGGTTACACGACGCGTCCCTTGCGTCCCGAAGAGATCGGCCAGATCGCGGGCCGCGCCGGACGCCACATGAACGACGGCACCTTCGGCACCACGGGCGAAGCCGAAGGACTGGATGAAGAAACCGTCAGCCGCGTCGAAGGCCACCGCTACGAGCCGGTGCGCGTGCTGCAGTACCGCAACTCGGCGCTGTCATTCCATTCGCTCGAAGCGTTGCTCGGAACGCTGGATGAGCCGCCGCCAACACGCGGACTGGTGAAGGCACGCCCTGCGATGGACTACGCATCGCTGCGTTCGCTTTCCGGCAACGAAGAGATCGCGGCCATGGCGACGGCGCCCGCAGCGGTGAAGCGGTTATGGGAGGCCTGCCAGCTCCCGGACTTCCGCAAGCTTAGCGTCGAGGAGCATGTGAAGCTCGTCGCGCAGATTTACCGCTTCCTGATGAGTGACGAAGGCACGATCGAAGAAGATTGGCTCGCCCGCCAGGTGGATCGGCTCGATGTTATCGAGGGCGATGTCGCCACATTGTCCGGCCGCCTCGCGCAAATCCGCACATGGACTTATGCCGCCAACCGTCCCGGCTGGGTGCGCGACGCCGCGCATTGGCAGGAACAGACGCGCAAGATCGAAGATCGCTTGTCGGACGCGCTGCACGAAACGCTGACACAACGCTTTATCGATCGGCGCACCGGCGTGCTCATGCGCTCGCTGCGCGACGATGAAAACCTGAATCTGAAACTCCACGATTCCGGTGCGGTGTCGATCAGCGGCGAGATGGTCGGTCAGCTCGACGGCTTCCGCTTCACGCCCGACGCGCGCGCGGAAGGCATTCACGGACGCACTTTGCGCACCGCCGCCATGCGCGCGCTGGAAGGTGAATTTCATGCGCGCACACAACGGCTCGCCGAAGCAGAGCCGAACGCGATCACGCTCAGCGAGCATGGCAAGCTCTGGTGGGACGGCGCGGTCGTCGGCACGCTCGAAGCCGGTGCCAGCGCATTGTCACCGCGCGTGGCTGTTCTCACGGATGAACAGCTCAAGCCAGACCTGCGCGCAGAGATCCAGACAAAGCTCGACCAATGGCTGGAAACGCGCGTCGCCGCGCGCCTTGAACCGCTGATCGCCTTGCGCAATGCCGCCGACGCCAAGCCGGGAACGCCACAAGCGTTGCCTGCCGAAGCGCGCGGTCTCGCCTATCAGCTTTGCGAAGCGCTGGGTTCGCTCGATCGCAAGGAAGCGACCTTGCCGCCGGACGAACGCGCGGCGTTGCGCAATCTGCGCGCGTTCGGAATCCGTTTCGCCCGCCGTTCGATCTATATGCCCAAGCTCATCCGTCCGGATGCGGCCTCGCTGCTCGCATTGCTATGGGCCACGAAGAACAAGCTGACGCAGATTCCGCCACCGCCGCCCGCTGGTCTTACCTCGTTCGAGCCCGAGCGCGAGACGCCGCGCGGCTTCATCGCCGCCGCCGGCTTCCGCGTGATCGGTCCACGCGCCATTCGCATCGACATGCTCGATCGCCTCGAACGGGAACTGGAAGCGGCCGGCACCGCGGGCACAACGGCGGATATCGTCATCACCAAGCTTGTTTCACTGCTCGGCGTCGACCGGGAAACGATGGACAAG
>JBQCJO010000334.1:0-4077 GCA_051952735.1 Rhizomicrobium sp. | reverse complement strand
GAGGTGGGACCCACGGCTTTCACTTTGCCGCTCTTTTCCAGCCCTTCGACCAGAAGGTCCTGGATGAGATCGCCGCTTTGATCTGTCCAGGCGGCGTTAGCGTAATAATCCATGGTCTGGCCGCGCTGTAGCGAGATTCGCTTGGTGTCGAGCGCGTCGGGCACATTCGGCGCCGGCACGGCGATCTGCCACGTCGTGGCAGGAGCGTTGCTTACCGGACCGAATTGCGGCTTGAGGATGTAGATCTGCGGCGGTGCTTCGGTCGGGCCGAGAAGGCCGCCGCAGGCCGAGAGTGCGATTGCGGAAAAAGCGACGAGCGCCGCGCGGCGCAGAGTGCGGGAGAGCGTGCTCATTGGGGGGTGTATCCTTTGCGACGATCGCCGAAGAGAAGTTTGGTGGGTTCGCGTTCCAGCCCGTTGGACAGCTTGGTCAGGCTGCGCGCCAGCGTGCGCACCTGATCGGAAAGTTGATCCAGATTGGCGCCGTTGACGGCAGCATCTGCGTCGTCCGCCAACCGGCTCACTTTCGTCACCGCGATGTTCGCATTGCCAAGCGTGGTGTGCAGCGAGTCCAGATTGTCGTTCAGCTTGGCGGAAGCAAGCGAGACGTTATGCAGCGTCGTATCGATGTCCTTCTTGCGCGCTTCCAGAACATCGGTCGTGCTCTTGATGTTGGAGAGGATGCCGGAGAAGTTTTTCAGATTCTCGTCGCTCAACGCCTTGTTCAGCCGGTCGGCAACATGGTTAAGCTTCGCGATCAGCTCGGGTGCCGACTGCTCCAATTGCTGCAGCGTCGATTGCTTGGACTTGATGACCGGGTAGTCGCCAAACATCTTGCGCTCCAGCACCGGCGCGTTCTTCGAACCGCCATCGATCTCAACATAGGAGCCGCCGGTCAGACCTTCGCTGGCGATGGAGGCGATGGAGTCGCTGGGAATGTGCAAGGTCGGATCGACCTGCAGGTCCACGATCACACGCTTGGGATCGTTGGGATCGAAAGTCAGCTTCGAGACATGGCCGACATTGATGCCGTTGTAGCGGACGATCGTGCCGTCGCCCAATCCCGTCACTGCGCCCGTGAAGTAGGTGCGGTAATAGGCATACTCCGCGGAATATTGCGCGCCCGCGAGCCAGAGCAGCGCCACGAAGAAGCCCAATACGCAGGCCAGCACGAACGCGCCGACCGCCACATAGTTCGCTTTGGTTTCCATGGCTCCCCCTTAACTGTCGCCCAGCGCCGCGTGTCCGCGCGGACCGGAGAAATATTCGTGTATCCAGGGATCGTCATCCCTGAGCAATTCCTTGATCGTACCGACGGTGATCTTCTTGCGCACCAGAACCGCAATGCGGTCCGTGGCGGCGCGCAGCGTGTCGATGTCGTGCGTCACCAGGAACACCGTGAGGCCGAGCGACTTCTGCAGATCACGCACGAGCTGGTCGAACTGCGCCGCCGAGATCGGATCCAGGCCCGCCGTCGGCTCGTCCAGAAACAGAAGCTCCGGATCCAGCGACAGGGCGCGCGCAAGGCCCGCGCGCTTCTTCATGCCGCCGGAAAGCTCCGAGGGATATTTGCGCGCGGTGTCTTCCGGCAGGCCGACCAACGACAGTTTCATCGCCGCCAACTCGTCCATCAGATGCTGCGACATGTGCGTCCAGCGGCGCATCGGCACCTGGATGTTCTGCGCCACCGTCATGGACGAGAATAGCGCGCCTTCCTGGAACAGCACGCCCCAATGCAGTTGCAGCCCGCGCATCTCTTCCGGCGCCATGCCGACGGTTTCCTGTCCGAAAACCTTGATGCTGCCTTCCAGCGGATGATTGAGGCCGACGATGGAGCGAAGCAGAACCGATTTGCCGGTGCCGGAGCCGCCGACTACGCCCAGAACTTCGCCGCGCTTCACATCGAGATCGAGGTGATCGTGGATGATCTTGCCGTTGAATCCATTCACAAGGCCGCGCACCTTGATGACGACGTCTTCCTTCTTGCCGGCGCGGAGGCTGGCATCCTTTTCCGCCTTGCTGCGCACGGCGGGCTTCATTTGTTCCATGCCGCTCATATGCCGAGCACCGAGAAAATAACGGAGAACCCGGCGTCCGCCGCGATGATGAGGAAGATGGATTCCACGACCGATCGCGTGGTGAGCTTGCCGACGGAGGCCGCGTTGCGCTCCACCCGCATTCCCTCGAAACATCCGACGAGTGCGATCATGAATGCGAACACCGGCGCCTTGATGAGGCCGACCATCAGCGTCTTCACGCCGATGGCGCCCTGCAACTCGCGCATGAAAGCGGGAATGGTCACGCCCAGGTCGAAATAGGTCATCACCATGCCGCCGATGATGCCGACGACATCGGCGTAGAAGGTCAGCAGCGGCAGTGCGATCACGAGGCCTAGCACGCGCGGCAACACCAGAACCTCGGCGATGTTGAGACCGATAGTCTGCATCGCATCAAGTTCTTCGTTCACCTGCATGGTGCCGATCTGCGCGGTGAAGGCGGAGCCGGAGCGGCCTGCGATGATGATGGCGGTGACAAGCCCGCCCAGCTCGCGCAGAAAGCCGATGCCGAGAAAATCGATGGTGTAGATCTGCGCGCCGAAGCGCTTCAATTGATCGGCGCCCTGATAGGCGAGAACGATGCCGAGCAGGAAGGCGAGCAGGCCCACGATCGGCAGCGCGGTGAGCCCGGTCTCTTCCACCTGATGCACCAGCGCGGGAAACGGCAGCTCGCGCCGCGGCGACAGGAACGCTTCTATCGTCTCGATCGTGATACGGCCGAGGAAACCCAGCATGTCCCGGCCCTGGCGAAGCGCATGGACCGTGCCTTCGCCTGTGCGTTCGAGAAGGCCGAGCACGCCCTTGTGCGGTGGATGCGTGACGGGCGGCGCGCTATGCCCGCGTTCCATCGTATCGAGCAGCGCCTGATATTTTTCCGGAACAGATAGCGCCGGCTTCGCGCCGAGCTTTTCCGCTTCTCGTTTGGTGCGCAGAAGCAGCCATGCGCCGCCGCTGTCGAGCGAGTCGATCTGCGAAGCGTCGATCTCAAGCTCGCGCGCGCCCTTGATGTCGAGATGGCTGAGTTCATCGTCGATCTTGGGAAGCTCGCTGAGCGTCCAATCGCCGGTGCAAACAAGGCGTGCATGGCCCTGCTTCGTCTCCAGCTTGACGCTGGCCGGGTTCGCCACCGGCAGGGTGACCTGAAAATTTTTCACCATGTGGGAAACATACCCCGCCGGACCCCCAAATCCGGTAAGCCCCAATGTGGCAAGAGACTGCTTAATTCACAATGCGGCCAAGCACTTCTTTGTATTTTTGGACGGCTATTTCCCGGTTTTTGTGCCGCCCGACGTGAACTACCCGGACCCCGGCCCGCCAGACACAGCCCACAAGCCGCGCCCCGGTGAAGATCCAGCTATCCAGGATCGCATCACCGGAACGCCCCGCCAACGCGGGATGCGCCGCATTGAGACTCACCAGATCCGCCGGAGCACCGGCCCGCAGGCCGAAGCTGCAGACGCCGGTCGCTTGATAACCACCCGTCAGTACGGAATCGAACAGTGCGCGTCCCGTCGAGCGGCCCGCCGCAGGCGCCAGGACGTTGCGCGCGCGCAGAGAAAGACGTTGCCCATATTCCAGGGTGCGCAGTTCTTCGGCGGCATCGATCAGCACATTCGAATCCGAGCCGATACCGAAACGTCCGCCCGCTTCCATATAGTCGGGTGCCGGAAATATCCCGTCACCGAGATTGGCTTCGGTGATCGGGCACAATCCCGCGATCGCGCTGGAGCGTGCGAGCCGCGCCGTTTCCTCCTTCGTCATGTGCGTGGCGTGAACAAGACACCAGCGCGCGTCGACACCGGCGTTGTCGAGCAGCCATTCCACCGGACGTTTGCCTGACCACGCGACGCAATCGTCGACTTCTTTGGTCTGCTCGGCGGCATGAATGTGGATCGGCCCATCTTTCGCGAGCGGAAGGATCGCCTGCAATTCCTCCGGCATGATCGCGCGTAGGGAATGTGGCGCGATGCCGAGGACAGCGTCGTCCAGCGGCGCAATCGCGTCGCGGCTCGCATCGATCA
>JBQCJO010000333.1:0-7277 GCA_051952735.1 Rhizomicrobium sp. | reverse complement strand
GGGCGGGGTCGCACGGGTATAATGGCGGGCACGGCAGCGCGCCGCCGCCGACCACCCCGAATGCCAATGCGTTCGCCGCGGCGAACAACACCGCCGCCACCAACAAGACCCACCCCAACGGAAGCTGGGCGTGGTCGCACGGCTACAATGGCGGCCATGGCAACAGCAGTGGCTCGCACGCGCATTGGAATTCCAACAATATGCGCGACCACAACGTCTCGCACTGGAGCGCGAACGATCGCGCGACGTGGCAGCACGGGCGCTGGCAGCATGGCCGTCATCACGGCCGCAATGGCTGGTGGTGGTATTCGGGCGGCGCGTGGTTCTTCTACGACCAGCCGGTCTATCCGTATCCGACCTATGCCTCGACGACCTATTACGATGACGACTACTACGACGATGGCGACGGGTATGGCGATTACAACACCGATCCGGATTACGGCG
This sequence comes from Rhizomicrobium sp., assembly GCA_051952735.1. Taxonomy (GTDB): domain Bacteria; phylum Pseudomonadota; class Alphaproteobacteria; order Micropepsales; family Micropepsaceae; genus Rhizomicrobium. Next base: position 6,833 of record JBQCJO010000333.1, on the reverse strand, counting down.
CCGAGCCGGGCGACGGCGGATATTACTGGTACTACTGCAACAATCCCGCAGGCTATTACCCGTATGTGAAATCGTGCCGCGGGCCATGGCGTGCGGTCACGCCGACGCCGGATGCGCAACAGGGCGGCTACGATCAGGCCGGTCCGGATGACGACGATCAGGGACCGCCGCCGGGTTATGACGATCGCGGGCCTGCGCCGCGCGATCAGTTCAACGGCCCCGACGACGACCGCGGTCCGCCGCCCGGCTATAGCGACAACGATCGCGGCCCGCCGCCGGGTTACGACAACGGGCCGGACGATGAGGACGATGACAGTCCGCAGCGCTGATGCGGGACGAGCCTGACGGCTCAAACGCCGCGAGTTCTCCGGAACTCGCGGCGTTTTTCTTTAAGCGGGATTGGGAATGGAATTGCCGCGCGGGTGGCGGGCGTGTTCCCAGCGCGTCAGGCCCATGATGATCGCGATGGTGACGACATAGGCGATGATCTGCGCGCCGTTGGGCGCATCGCTGTAGCCGATGAGCGTGTGCAGCAGACGGCCAACAAGAGAATCCTGCGGCAGCAGCCAGGACGTATCCCATACGGTGCTTTGCAGCACCTGCAGATAACCGCCCTGCTGGATGAACAACACCGCCTGCGCAGCCATGCCCGCGGCCAGCAAGGTGATGAGCCATGCGGTGACGCTGAACAGCTTTCCCGCCGGGATCTGCAAAAGCCCCAGGAACATCAGCGCGGAAACGCCCGCGCCGGCGGCGACACCGAGCGCTCCACCGAGAAGCATCGCCGATTGCGACGTGCCGCCCTGGCTTGCGATGCCATAGAGAAAGAGAACGACCTCCGAGCCTTCGCGCAGCACGGCGACGCCGACGACGATGGCGAGCGCGGCGAGCGAACGCTGACCCGCCGACACTTCCGCGCCGACGGCTTTCATCTCGCGCGCCATCTCGCGGCCGTGACCGGCCATCCAGACGTTGTGCCAGGTGAGCATGCACACCGCGAGCAGGAGGATCGTGGCATTGAACAGCTCCTGGCCGGAGCCTTCGAACAGCGAGGCGATTTCACCCGCGAACGCAGCCACAAGACATGCACCGAGCACGCCGCCTGCGATGCCATAGCCGACCCACCAGCCGCGGCGCGCAACGCCCTGCGTGGCGGCGAGCACGATGCCGACGATCAAACCGGCTTCGATGACTTCGCGGAAAACGATGACGAGGGTGGCGAGCATGTTACTTCACGATCACGACGCCTTGCGCCGTCGCCGCATGGTATTCGCCCATGAACGGATATTTGCCCGGTGACAGCGGACGGATGCGCACCATGCCGTCGCTGTTGCCGGCGATCACCTTCTCGACTTTCAACGCGGAGGAATCGAATTCTTCAGCCGTCGCATCCTTGTTGGAGAGATGGATGGTGATCGGCTGCCCCGCCTTCACGGTGATCTGCGCGGGCGTGAATTTGTGATCCTTGAGCGTCATTTCGATCGGCGCGTCCGCCAGCGCCGGAGTGGCGATCGCAACCGCGGCCAAAGCCAGAAGAAGGGTTCTCATGGTCATCCTCAATTCGTCTTGGCGGGATATTCGAAATCCCAGCTTGCGGTGATCGGCTTCCACCAGGCAGGCACGCCGCTCGCCTTGTCGACGTGGCGAACAAAGCCGTTGCTCGACGGCGGCAAGATTTCATAGGTCAGCTTGTATTTGCCCGGGCCCGCCATCTCGACATTGTTCGCGTAGTGCGGACCGTCTTTCGCGATCATGGGATAGAGCTGGCCGGTGGCCTTGAAGTTCGAGCTCGGCTTCGTGAGCGTATATTTGATCGTGAGATAGGGAATCCACTCATCTTCGTGGAAACCGTGCTTCTCATCGCCTGTGGCGTGAACGTCGGCTTCCAGATGCACCGCGCTCTTGCCCATCGCCATGCCGGGCGGCATGCGGTCCATCTCGATGCCGGTGAGATAGTTGGGAACGATCTGCATGCCGTCTTTGACGACCGGCTCGCCGACATAGAACTCCTGCGCGGCTTGTGCGCCGGTGCAGAGCGCGGCGAACGCGGCGGTGGCCAATAGGGCTCTGATCATTCCGGACGACCTCTGAGTGCGCCGGAATTTACCCGCAACTCATTCTCATTAACAAGTGAGGCGGCAGGGCGCGGACCTAAAACTTTGTCCAGATTGAGAGGAAAACGCCCTGCTCTTCCAAGGCATTCTGACCAGCGGGCGAGAAGAAGCCACCCAACTGGATGGAGGTCCGCCCCCAGACCGGGCGGACCGCCGACAGCGCCAGCTTGTGATAGCGGTAGTGGGTGAAAGGCGGGCGGCCCGCGCCCTCGCTGACGACGTTGAAGCTCTGAAGCAGCGCCTGCGTCTTCCAGCCGACATCATAGAGCAGCGTGACGTCTATCGGTGTTTCATTGGGCCGCCCGCCGGTGGCCCAACGCTGCGCGATCTCCGCATCGATGCATCCTTCGCGCCCGAACATCTCGAAATGCGTTCCGTAAAGTGCACGCACTTCGAAATCCCTGCCCGGCTTTTGCTGAAACGAAGTATCGAGCTCAAATGCGCCGGCGCTCCGCGCCAATGCTTCGAGCGAGAGAACGCCGGTGTCGTCCAACAGGCGGACCCGCGCGCCACCGCTGAACGCGAAATCGCGCGCGTCCTGCGTCTTTCGTCCCGCTGCCGACGAAATCGCGGTGGCATATTCCGGCACAGCGATCAGCGTCAGCCAATCCTTCCAGCCATATTCCACATAAGCGGAGGCAAAGGTTTTGCGAAAAGCGACCTGTTGCGTGGGCCGCCCGTTTTCGTCGTAGCTCCGGCTGGCATCGCTGATGGTGGTTTCGGCGATCACCTGCCCTTCACCTTCGTTCAGCGTCCACGCGCCGGCCTGCGCGGCGTGCGGCGGAAGAAGCAATGCCGCCGCAACTGCTGCGGCTTTCAAACCGGAAGCGCGATGAAGATCCATGACGCCATCGTGGAGAGTGCGGAAAGCGAAACAACATGCACCGGAAGGAGCGGATCGCTTTCGGGTTCCGTGAAGGACAGAACATTCAAGACGGCGAGCGACGGAACGAACGCGCCCAAGGAGCGCGAGCGTCCCAGCAATGCCGTGACGATCACGGCCGCGATGAGCGTGGAAGCCACGAGCGCCGTCACGCTGACGCTGCGGGATCGCCACACCGCGAACCAGATCGGGAATGCCATGACGACCATCGCAAAGGCCTCGATCAGACCGTTCGCGCGCGGAGAAGACGGATCGAATATCTGGCGGCGCAGTGTCGCGTCGAACGGACCGACGAGATGGACGAAGGGATCGAACCGCACTTCATGCGCGAGATAGGCGAGCAGCAACGCCGTCGCGACGGGAACAAACAAGAGCAGCAGGAGCAATCCTGCGTTTTTCGCTTTCGTCTCGCCCGGAGCATGGAAGGCAAGTGCCGGAGCAAGAATGGCCGCAACCACCACGCCCAAGGGACTGGCGAATTGCGTGGCGGCAAGAGAAACGCCCAATGCGACAACGCCGCGCGCGCTTTGCGTCTGCGCAAGTCCGCGTGCCGCTTCCGAAGCGAAAGCGAGGAACAACGCCAACGCCAGGGCCGGAAGAAGTGCCGCGGAAAGAGCTGCCGCGAGTTGCACGACCAGGAAGAAAAGAAGCAGCGCCATCGGCCACGGGCCGAACCTCGACGACCATAGGCGTGCCGCTATGAACAGCGTGATGAGAATAAAGATACAGAGCGCCGCCAGCACAGAGATCACGCGGCACCGCCAAATTTGCTGACGCCGTGCGCGGTCTTCTCCCAGTGCCAGGGCTGCCGGAAGAGTTGCCACAACGCGCGCGCGCCCGCGCAAGAAATGAGGACCCAATAGAACGGCGCGGTCAGGCCATAGGGCGTGAGCTCGAGCCATCCGCGGCGGAACGGTCCCAACATCGCCAGATAGGCGAACAAGCCGTTGCCCGCCACGAGCCCGACAACGGAAAGATGGGCGACCGCGCCTGCGGCGGCAGAGTCGAGCGCCAACACGCCGAACAGCTTCGACACCAAAAAGATCACCCACAGCACCGGATTGACCAGCGCGGACATGAATGTGCCGCCCACGAAAAGCTGAAAGCCGATGAATCCGCCGACACCCGCATTTTGCAAAAGCGCGCGCGGTGATCGCATATGGACCAGCCAGGTCTGCATGTATCCCTTGAGCCAGCGCGAACGTTGCCGCAGCCAGTTGCCGAAAGTGTTCGTGGCCTCTTCGAAGGTGGTGGAATCCAGTGTGCGGACCCGCAGACCGACGCGCGCGAGGCGAATGCCCAAGTCCGCATCCTCGGTCACGTTGTAAGGATCCCAACAATGGATCGCGCGCAGCGCTGCGGTGCGGAAATGATTTGAGGTGCCGCCAAGCGGCATCGGAATGTTGAGGCGGTCCAGACCCGGCAGCAAATAATCGAACCACAACGCGTAATCGAGCGCGAACATACGGGTAAGCCAGTTCTCGTTCGCGTTGTAGAAATTCAGCCGCGCTTGCAGGCAGGCGACATTTTCCGGCGCCGCGCGAAATGCGGCGACGGCCTTGCGCAGCTGGTCGAGTTCGGGGCGATCCTCCGCATCGAAGATGACCGTGAATTCACCGAGGACGAACGGCATCGCGTAATTGCATGCGCGAGGCTTCGTGCGCGGCGTTCCGGGTGGCACGCGGATGACGCTAAAAATGGAATCGCGCGCGGCAATCGCATCCGCCACGACCGCCGTTTCGGAATCGTCCGCTTCGACGATGAGTTTTATGTCGAGCAGATGTTTGGGATAGTCGAGTGCCCGCAACGCGCGCGCGAGGGCCGGCATCACATTGGCTTCGCGATAAAGCGGAACGAGAATGGAATAGACCGGCAGATCGTCTTCCGCGATGTGTGATATCCGGCCGGGCGCTGCCGGATTTTCCGCGGCACCAGCCCAAAGCAAAAACGTCCGAAAACCGGCGTTCGCGACGAGAGCGACGATCAAAAGTGTTTCCAGCGCGATGCCCGACAATCGCGGAAACTGCGACAGCAGCACGACAACACATAGCGCGAGAAGCTGAAACGCTCTTACTTGTCCCCTGGTGATGACTGTGGCTGCCGAGAACTGGGGTTCGCTTTCCGCCAGTTCGGTTATTGCCTGCTGCCGGAACGCATCGCGATAGCGGTTCTCGATGGCGGCAAGAACGACGCGTGGCGGACGGACGATAACGCGCGTGCCGCTGCCATAGCGGGCGCGGAGGAATGCTGCCTTCGCCGGATCGGCGGCGATGACGAGCCCTTCCGCCAGCGGCAGATAAAGACCGGCCAGAAAGTCCGCCGGTTGGGCTGGGTACGAAATATCCTTCCGTAACGGGAAATAACTCCCCGCCGTTCCCTGACGATGCATGCCCCACCCCATGCCAAGCGCAAATAAAAGACGGCAAAAGAGACCGGGTTTTGCCCAGTTCTTTGTAAAACCTGCGACTTTTTATTTGAAACTCGGACACAGACAGACAGGACGTCTGTCTTAACCAAAACTATACTTCAGTTTTTACTTGCGTGTGCAAGCGTCCGATTCGCAACTTCAGGTAGCGACGCCCAAAGCTTCGTAGCGCGGGAGGTTCCGGGTGAAGGCGCGGGCGCGCTGGACGATCACCTCTCCCATCGGCGGCAATTTCTCCGAAGCGATGCGCGCCATTTCTTCCGCCGGCATGTTGCGCGGAAGACCGAGGAATATCTGGTCCGGCACCGGCACAGCGAAGGCCGTGCCGTGCGCCGTGGGGAGGAATCCGATAGCGTCCGGTGTTCCGGCGCGATCGCGAATGGCGGCACGCAGAACATTCGCGCTCTTCTCCGCTTCCGGCGTGGCGCGATAGACGGGGCGTATCTGGCCGCTGACGAGCAGCGCGTGGACATTGCCGACGACGGCGTCCGCTTCCAGGCCGCGCGCCATGGCATCGGCGATCAATTCGCCCAGCGTGCGCGGCGCGGTTTCCAACGCGGCGACCAGAGCCTGTGCGTGCGGATTGTCGAAATGCAATTCGCCATACGGCACTTTGACGTCATAGCGCGTGAGCGCCGCCGGCTGCTCCAGCACGAACGCCAAGCCGGTCATCACCATCGCGCGGTTGTCGGCGGCCATGCGGCGGCCGCCGCGCACGAACACGTCGCGGCGGAAGCGCGTATCGCGCAGCATGTCCTTCGCAAGCTCGCGCCCGGCGGCGTGCGGCATGCGCTCCATGGCGGATTTGAACGGCTCGTGCGGCAGCACGACCATGGCGGCCTCTGCCATCTCGATGGGGCCCGCGAAGACGCAATCGATGGCCGCGAAGTCCGAGAATATCTCGGTCACGTAAAGCGGATCGGCGAAATCGTTGGCGTAATCGGCGGCGATGACCTCGAGCGGAATACGCTCGATCTCCGCAATCGTGGCAGGTGTGACGCCGGACGCCACGAGCGCGGGCGCTTTCGCGTCCAGAAGCTTCGCGTAGATATCGCGCGCGGCATCGAAGCGCGCCTTCAGGTCCATGCTCTTGCCGCGCGTGGCTTCGCGGAAGATGCGGCGGAACGGATCGAGCCGGTTCCAACCGGGCCGTGCATTGTAGGTGACGAGGACCGCGCCGCCGGGTTTGAGGAATTTGCGGACGAAGGCGAGGATCATTCCGCGTTCAGCGAGCGGCACCCACGAATAGATGCCATTGAGCACGACGTAGTCGAACATGGGGAACGAAGCCGACAGCGCCTGCTCTATGCTGAGCTCGTGAAAAGCGATGTTGCGGACGTTCGCGTCTTTCGCCAGCTTGCGCGCCTGCTCGAGCAAGGGCGCGCGCATGTCAACCGCGTGAAAGTCGCCG
>JBQCJO010000332.1:0-2991 GCA_051952735.1 Rhizomicrobium sp. | reverse complement strand
TGCCGCATCTGTTCTTTGCCGGACTGGTGGTCCTAGCGGAGGAATTCCACCCGATCCCATTCCGAACTCGGCCGTTAAAGCCTCCTGCGCCCATGGTACTGCGGCTCAAGCCGCGGGAGAGTCGGTCGCTGCCAGTCCTGCCAAGAACAGATGCCCGCCTTCACAAATTGCAGAGCCCCGTGAGAGAAATCTCACGGGGCTTTTGCTTTTGGAGTTGATCGATGCGCGTCTTCGATTTCAGCCATGCGATCGTGCGCGCGCCGGCGCGCAGCGTCGTGAACGGATTGCGCGAGGACGCGGCCGCGCAGCCGGATTTCGGCAAAATCGCGCGTGAGCATGCGGCTTACATCGCCGCGCTGCGCGAAACCGGCTTCGCCGTCGATGTCCTTCCGCCGCTCGAAGCCTTTCCCGATTCCATTTTCGTCGAGGATCCGGCGCTGGTGTTTCCCGAAGGCGCCATCCTCCTGCGGCCTGGTGCGCCGTCGCGGCTGGGCGAGCGCGATTCGATGCGCGAAGCGTTGAAGCGTTTCTTCGCTGCCGTCATCGAACTCGGCGACGCCGAATATGCCGACGGCGGCGATGTGCTGGTCACGCCGAAAACCGTCTTCATCGGATTGTCCAAGCGCACCAGCCGCACCGGCGCCGAAGCGTTGCAGGCGCATCTTCGCGCGCTCGGCCGCGACGCGCGTATTGCCGAAACGCCGGCGGGCATCCTTCACTTCAAAACCGCCTCATCGCTGCTGGATGACACGACGATCCTCTGCACGCCGGCGATGGCGCAAAGCGGCGTGTTCGAAGGCTTCGATCTGATCGTGACGCCTGCGGGCGAAGAGGCCGCCGCCAATGCCCTGCGTGTCAACGAAACGGTTCTGCTGGGCGATCGCTTTTCGCGCACCGCGGAATTGATCCGCGCACGGGGCTTTTCCGTAAAGGCATTGGCCGTCACGGAGATCGCCAAGCTCGATGCGGGATTGTCCTGCATGTCGCTGCGCTGGTGAAGCAAACGAATGAAGCCCAGAACCGTCGCCGTTCACGACAAGATGCAGCGGAATTACCGCTACAAACTCACCGAGCCTGCCGGCCGTAATTTCGATCCCGAATTCAAGCCGCAGCTCACCCCGAAAGAGATGCTGGAGATGGGCGTGTTCGGCGGCAAATACATGACGGACTGCAAGAAGGAATTTCCGAAAAGCTGGTTCACCCGCGCCAAGCTTTCGCCGCAAGGAAAGGATGCCGACGTCAATTTCTTTCGCGTCGACGCTTCAAAACCGCTTTCCTACTGGAAGCGCAAAGGCTGGATCCACAAGGACGATCCGCGCGGCTGGTTCCAATGGTACTGCCGCTACTACATGGGCCGGCGCATGGAAGACGACGCACGTCAGATCGGGCGCTGGAAAGCCATGACGCGCCATCTCGCGCAATTGAAGAAGCATTGCGAGCCGGACGATTGGTCCTGCCGCCCGCTCCAGCGCCAGGCTCTGCTGCACTGGGCTTACGACGCGCGCAATATCCGCTGAGGATTACTCCGCCGCGAGTTTTTGCATGCCGCCATGGCTGTTGCGCGCCACCGCTTCGCGATGCATCTGGCGCCAGTTGAGATCCGGGGCGAGAAAATCATCGCCGAACCAGGGCATTTGCTTCAGGTCGAACACGCGTTCCCGCAGGAAACCCAAGGTCGTGCGCACTGCGCTTTTCTGCGCCTGCTCGCGCCGGTAGCTGGCATAGAGTTTCAGCGGTATCCGCATGCCGACATCCAGCGGCACGAACTCGCTGTCCTTGATCACCATATAAGTGGGCATCAACGCGATGCCCACACCCGCCAGCACGCTGCGCGCGAGGAACGAGCTCTGGTTGGTGAAGAGTGATGTGTATTTGACGGCATCGTCGCTGAACAACGCCGCCCAGGTGCCCTTGGATATCAGATATTGCGCCTGATCGATCAGGCGATGCTGCGCCAGGTCCTCCACCGATCGCGGCGTGCCGAATTCCTCCAGATATTGGCGCGACGCGAATGGGATGAAGTGGATCGTGCACAGGTTCTTCGCGATCTGCTCGGTATCCACGGGCGGTGTATAGTGCAGGCGGATATCGTACAGCTCCTTGCGCTCGGCGTGCTCGTCCGGCTCCAGCATCATCTTCAGTTCGATGTCCGGATAGCGCGCGAAAAATCCCGGAAGAAAATCGGTGATCCAGTAGTTTGCGACACCATCTGACATCCGCATGCTGCAACTGCCGGCGATGCGGGAGGCGGCGTCATGCGCGCCGTCCTGGGCGCGTGACAACGCGGCTTCGGCCGACATCACATGATCGAGGATGCGCTGGCCCTGATAGGTGATCTTCGCGCCGGCCGGGCCGCGCTCGAACAGGCGCACATTCAGCGCGCGTTCGAGCCGCTCGATCTTCTTGCTGACCGCCGATTGCGTGGTCTTCAGCTCGGCGGCGGCTTTCTTGATGCTGGATGTCTTTGCGACCGCCAGAAAATAGCGGAAGTCGTCCCAGCGCCCCTTGTCCATCCGCCCCTCACCGCTTTTGGAATAGCCCCATTCCAAAACCGACCTTCCTGCATTCCTGTCTTCGCTGCCACACTCTTCAACTGGGGCTGTGCTTCTGATAGATTTCAACCATAGGTTGTATATCTGGCGGAGGCAGACTTATGCCGAAACAGTTGGAATTCAAAGGCTTACGGGAGCGCGTATGGGGCCCAAGCGAGTCGGTCGAGCATCCGGAAGGCGGCCTTGTCTGGGTGCGGCCACCGGAATCTGCCGAAATCCCGCTGCTGCACAGGCTCCTCGTTGTGGAGATATCCCCCCAGGCCGGCACGCTCGAAACCATGATGCGCGTCTTCGCGCACAACCGCGACAGCTTCTGGCTGATCGAGCATCTTCCGCCGGACAGCGAAACCTCGAGTGTCGTCGGCTTCTATGCCTTTCTGCCGCTCACCGCGGAGGGCCGCGCGGCGCTGGAAGCACGCACGCTCGACACCGCCGATCC
>JBQCJO010000331.1:0-2026 GCA_051952735.1 Rhizomicrobium sp. | reverse complement strand
AGCGTCGACCTCATCACCACGTCGGTCACCTATTATTTCAAGAAGAAGGAAGACCTCGCGGTCGCCTGTTTCCTGTCGAGCATCGAGCGTTTCGACAATCTCATCACGGCGGCTCAGGGTGCGCGCGATCCGCGCGAGCGGCTGCACAGCTTCCTGCGGCTCTATCTCGATCTGAACCGCCGCGTGCGGCTGGCCGAAGAAGCGCCGCTCGCCGCGTTTGCCGACATCCGCGCGCTGAAGGAGCCGCATCAGGGGCAGGTGTCGGAAGCCTACAACCAGCTCTTCCGTAAAGTGCGAAGCCTGTTCGAGAGCGATTTCGACCGCGCCACCGCGAATGCGCGCGCGCACATCCTGCTGGAGCAGCTCTGGTGGTCGTCCAACTGGCTGTCGCGCTACGACATCGAGGACTATGGCCGCATCGGCGAGCGCTTCTACGACATCCTCGCCAACGGCATCGACGCGGGCAACAACGAAGGCTGGTCGCCGGCGCTGGTGGAGTTCATCCAGCTTCCACCGGTGAGCCACCGCGAACGCGCGCGCGACACATTCCTCAAGGCGGCGACCCGGCTCATCAACCAGCACGGCTATCGCGGCGCGTCGGTGGAGAAGATCTCCGCGCAACTCAACGTCACCAAGGGCTCGTTCTATCATCACAACGAAGCCAAAGACGATCTCGTCGTCGCCTGCTTCGACCGCAGCTTCGACATCATGAAGCGCCTGCAATCGGCGGCGATGCGCGAGCCGGGCACGCAATGGCAGAAGCTTTGCTCGGCCGCCGCGGCTTTGGTGGAGTTTCAGGTGTCGGATGGCGGGCCGCTGCTGCGCACCTCCGCTATCAGCGCGCTGCCGGAGAACATCCGGCAGGACATGCTGAACCAATGGAACCGCGTATCGGATCGCTTCTCCGCGATGATCTCCGATGGCATCGCCGAAGGCTCGATCCGCCCAATCGACTCGGTGATCGCGGCGCAGCTTCTCAACGCGACCTTGAACGCTTCCGCGTCCATGCGCATCGACCGCAGCGCAATCCGCGAACACGCGGCGCGGCTTTATGCGAAGCCGATGCTGATGGGGCTGTTCTCGAAGTAACTCAGGCCGCGTCGAGCTTGATGGCAGAGACTTCGCGCTGAACGTCGGCATGATAGTCGTTCAGCAGCGTCTCGGTGACCTTGCCGGGCTTGAACTTCCACTGGCCGATCTCCGACACCGGCGTCACTTCCGCGGCTGTGCCGGTGAGGAAGCATTCGCTGAAGCCGTTCAGCTCTTCCGGCTTGATGTGCTTTTCGATGACCGGAATCTGCCGCGCCTTGGCCAGCGCGATGACGGACTGGCGCGTGATGCCGTTCAGGAAGCAATCGGCGATCGGCGTGACGAGCTTGCCATTGTCGACGAAGAAGATGTTCGCGCCCGTCGCTTCGGCCACATAGCCGCGATAATCGAACATCATCGCGTCGTGATAGCCCTTCGCCTCCGCGGCATGCTTGGAGATAGTGCAGATCATGTAGAGGCCTGCGGCCTTCGCGGCGGTCGGCGCGGTATCGGGCGCTGGGCGCTTCCAGTCGGAGATGCCGAGGCGGATGCCTTTCATCTTCTCGGCAGCATTGAAATAGCTGCCCCACTGCCACGCCGCGATGGCGACATGGATCTTGTTCTTGTCGCCGGCAACGCTCATCTGCTCGCTGCCGCGCCACACCACGGGGCGCACATAGGCGTCCTTGAAGCCTTGAATCTCACAAGCTTTGATCGAGGCTTCGTTGATCTGCTTCTCGGAGAACGGAATCTCCATGTCGAGGATCTTCGCGGATTTGAACAGGCGCGCGGTGTGTTCCTCGAGCTTGTAGATGCGGCCCGAATACATGCGCTCGCCCTCGAACACGCTCGAAGCGTAATGCAGGCCATGGGTGAGGATGTGAATCTGCGCGTCGTGCCACGGCACGAATTTGCCGTCGAACCAGAGCGAGCCTTCGCGTTTGTCGAAGGGAATAACGTCGGTCACCATGGAAAACCTCACTGTTTACGCTGCCGG
>JBQCJO010000330.1:0-6081 GCA_051952735.1 Rhizomicrobium sp. | reverse complement strand
AACCTGGTTCTGCAGCGCTTCGAACTGGGCCTGCGAAACGGTTTGATCGGACGGCGCCGGCATCGCGGCCGTGGCTTGCTGCTGCGCAGCCTGATCGCGCTTCAGCTCGCGAATCTGCGCCTCAAGCGCATCGATGCGTGCATCGATCGAGCCGCTTGCCGCGGTCGCATGGTGGCGATGGTGTTTCTGGGGCGCTTCCTGCGCGGCGGCCGGAACGGCCAGCAGCGCGAGCGCAGCGGTACCCAACAGGATCGTTTTGAATTGCATGATTTTTCCCCGCGTAACGCGATCGAAATTGCCGCAATGGATGCGGCCTCCAGCCCCCGGACACTCGAAAAGCTGGGGCGGTGGTACTGGCGGGGAACAACAGGACCGCGAAGGTTTGGTGACGGATTTATAACGGCGCGAAAGGTGTGGCCGAGGTGCATCGCCGAACCGCAGCGGCAATGCCTTTTGTGTCGTAGCCGCTAAACTCCTGCGATGGTTCGCCTCACGATTCGCATCGACTTCGAAGCAGGTCAGCAGCTCGGTCCGGGCAAGGTGCGCCTTCTGGAACAGATCGAAGAGACCGGTTCGATTCGCGCCGCCGCCGCCTCTTTGAAGATGAGCTATCGCCGGGCGTGGCTCCTCATGCAGGCCGCGGAACAGACCTTCGGCGCTCCCTTGATCGCCGCCTCCACAGGTGGGCGGAAGGGTGGCGGAGCCTCGCTGACCCCTTTGGGCAAGAAGGTGGTCAGGCTCTATCGGGCCGTGGAGCGGAAGGCGGGAACCGGGGCCGCCCGGGAGCTCCTGAGCTTGGTGCATAGCCGATATTCCAAGGCCAAAAAACCAAGGAAAGTGCGGAAAAAATAGTGTCAGTAAGCAGGCTTGTAGCCCTTGTGGCTTATAATAACGCTGCTTATCTTCTCGGCCATGACGAACCCGGCCGGTTACCCAAATCTGGATCGAGATTTTCTGATCCTGCTCAATGACGTGGCGCGCCTTCTGCGCACCCGTTTTGACCAGATCGCCCGCACCCGCGGCATGACGAGGGCCCAGTGGGTCATCCTCGCGCGCCTTTCGCGCCAGCCGGGGCTTTCGCAGAACGAACTGGCGGGCGTTTGCGAAGTGGAACCCATCACCGTGGGCCGCCTTATCGACAGACTGGAATCGCGCGGTCTGGTCGAACGCCGGTTCGACCCGAAGGACCGCCGCGTGCGCCGGTTGCATCTTCTGCCCGCCGCGCAGCCCTATCTGGAAGAGATCAACGGTTACAAAGAAGCGATGGCTCTTGAGATTTCAGAAGGCATCGACAAGCACACTCAGGATGCCCTTGTGGACACCCTGCTAAATATCAAATCGAAACTGACTGCCGAGGGTGCATCGCTCCCGAAGCTTCAAATGGCTGGAGAGTAAAAGTTATGGCTGCCATTCAATCCGAAACCAGCGCCCGCTATCCGGGGAGCCAGCGCGGTTCCCTCGCGCCGGTTCAGGATCTCCTCGGCCGCATGCGTGAAGACAAGGGCCTGATGCGTCGCGTGCTGATGATCGGCGGCGTTGCCGTCGTCGCGATCGCGGCGCTCGCGTTCTGGCTGATGGGCGGTCGCTTTGTCTCGACCGACGACGCGTATATCCAAACCCAGAAGCTGATGGTTTCGACGGACGTCTCCGGCCTCGTGAAGACCGTGAATGTCCGCGAAGGACAACATGTGCAGAAGGGCCAGGTGCTTTTCACGCTGGACCCGCATCCGTTCCAGATCGCGCTCGACAATGCCAAAGCCCAGTTGGGGCAGGTCGTTCAGAGCGTCGAAGCCACGAAGGCCGACTACCAGAGCATGTTGAGCGCGGCGGATGCGCAGCGCGCGCAAGTCGATCTCAACCAGCGCAATTACGCGCGCTATGCGGCGTTGCTGAAGTCGAATGCGATCGCACCCGCGACCTACGATCAAGCGCGCCTGACGCTCGCGGCGTCGCAGCAGCAGCTCGTTCAGGCGGAGCAGACGGCGAAGACGCAGCTCGCGAAGCTGAATGGCGATCCGAACATCGCGCCGGAGCAGACACCGCAATATCAGCAAGCTCAGGCGGCGGTCGATGAGGCGCAGCGCCAGCTCAATCATGCGACCGTTCGCGCGCCGTTCAACGGCGTCGTCGCGGAAGTGGACTCGTTGCAGCCCGGCACGCTGGTGATTTCCGCAATGAGCGCGTTTTCGACGACAAGCGCCGTTGGCCTTGTCGGCACAGACAAAGTGTGGATCGAAGCGCACATGAAGGAAACCGATCTCACGCATGTGAGGGCGGGTGATCCGGTTTCGATCACGATTGACACCTATCCCGACCGGACTTGGCATGGCCATGTCGATGCGGTGAGCGCCGCCAGCGGCGCAGCCTTCTCCGTGTTGCCGGCTGAGAACGCCAGCGGCAACTGGGTGAAAGTCACGCAGCGCATTCCTACGCGCATCGTGATCGATCGCAAAAAGGGAGATCCGGAGCTTCGGGCTGGTATGAGCGCGGTTGTCGATATCGACACCGGCAAGCGCACCTGGCAGCGGATGTTCTCCGACCGCTGAGCGCAGAAAGGTCTTGTGTAGAGTAGAATGACTGCCCGTTCGGCCGGATTCACGCACACCCCGACCTACGAGACCAAATTCGAACTTCGCATCATCATGCTGTGCTCCATGGCCGGCACGCTGATGCAGGCTTTGGACTCGACGATCGCGAACGTCGCGCTGCCCTATATGCAAGGCAGCCTTGCGGCGTCGCGCGATCAGATCACCTGGGTGTTGACGTCCTATATCGTGGCTGCCGCCATCATGACGGCGCCCGTGGGTTGGCTCGCGGCCCGTTTCGGCCGCAAGAATCTCGCGCTCATCTGCATCAGCGGCTTCACCGTCACATCGATGATGTGCGGCGCCGCGCAGAACCTCGATCAGATGATCCTCTTCCGCATGTTGCAGGGCGCATTCGGTGCAGCGCTGTCGCCGCTGTCCCAGTCCATCATGCTGGACCTGTATCCGCCGGAAAAACGCGGATCGGTGATGGCGATCTGGGGCATGGGCGTCATGGTCGGCCCCATCCTCGGGCCGACACTCGGCGGCTATCTGACCGACGTCTACAACTGGCGTTGGGTGTTCTATGTGAACCTGCCGTTCGGCATCGCCGCGGTCACAGGCATCTGGTTGTTCCTAAAAGAAACCAACCGCGACAGTACGCTGAAGTTCGACTGGTGGGGCTTTGCCTATCTCGCGATCGCGCTGGCGAGCCTTCAACTGATGCTCGACCGCGGCACCAACAAGGCATGGTTCGAATCTCCGGAGATCCTCGCCGAAGGGGTGATCGCGGCCTTGGGCGTGTATCTTTTCTTTGTCCAGATGTTCACCACGGATCGTCCGTTCATTCCAAAGGCGCTCTTCAAGGATCGCAATCTGGTTTCGGCTTTGGTGCTGATGTTCGTCACCGGCCTGGTGATGGTGGCGAGTTCCGCGCTGTTGCCACCTTATCTGCAGGATCTCGGCGGCTATTCGGTGACGGATACCGGTCTGCTCATGGCGCCGCGTGGTGTGGGCACCATGATCGCCATGGTGATCGCGGGCCGCATCGCTACGAAAGTGGATGCGCGCTACATGATAGCCGCCGGCGCGATGATGATCCTGTGGTCGATGTGGGAAATGTCCAAATGGACGCCGGCGATCGCGCCATGGTCGCTGATCAACACGACCTTCGTGCAAGGCGTGGGCATGGGTTTCGTGTTCGTGCCGATGAACCTGGTCGCTTTCGCTACGCTATCTCCGCTGCTCCGTACCGACGGCAGCGCGATGATCAACCTCATGCGCAATGTGGGCAGCGCCATCGGCCTGTCCATCACGACGACCATTCTGGTCAACGACACGCAGACGGCGCACGCGGCCATCGCCTCGCATGTGAGCATGTTCAACCGCGCGCTGACGGTGGGCATGCAGGGCATGATGTGGAATCCGAAGATTCCCATGACCGCCAACATGCTCAACCAGGTCGTGGACAGCAACGCGCAGATCATCGCCTATTCGAACGACTTCATCTTCATGCTCATCATTTCGATCCCGGCGGTGTTCGTGACCTTCTTCATGAAGAAGCCGCCCACGCTCGCCGCTGGTGAAAAGCTCGAGATTTCGGAGTAGACCTGCTTCCCTATTTCAGGAGCAGGATCATGAAGGTCGCTTTTCTCGGCTTGGGCGTGATGGGCTATCCGATGGCCGGGCATCTGGCCAAGGCCGGCCATGACGTCACGGTCTATAACCGCACCTCCGGCAAGGCAAAGTCGTGGGTGACCGAGTATGGCGGCCAATCCGCCGCGACACCCGCGGAGGCCGCTGCCGAATGCGATCTCGTCATGGCCTGCGTCGGTCGCGATGCGGATGTCCGGGAAGTCACCGTCGGCCGTCACGGCGCCTTCGTCACGATGAAGCGCGATGCTGTGTTCGTCGATCACACCACGGCGTCGGCAAGCCTTGCACGCGAACTTGCGGAAGAAGCGCACAAGCGCGGACTTCGTTTCGTGGATGCGCCGGTCTCTGGAGGTGAGGCTGGCGCCAAGAATGGTCAGTTGACGATCATGTGCGGCGGTAGCGCCGCGGCCTATGCGAAAGCAGAGCCGGTCATCACGGCTTATGCCCGCCAATGCAAAAGGCTGGGTGAGGCCGGGGCAGGGCAACTCACCAAGATGGTGAACCAGATCTGCATCGCGGGCATTGTGCAAGGATTGTCGGAAGGTTTGAGCTTCGCGCGCGCAGCCGGTCTCGATGCGGAAGCGGTGATCGAAGTGATCTCCAAGGGCGCCGCGCAAAGCTGGCAAATGGAGAATCGTCACAAGACGATGCTCGCCGGGCACTACGATCACGGCTTCGCGGTCGAATGGATGCGCAAGGATCTTGGCATCGTTCTGGATGAGGCGCGCAACAGCGGCGCGTCGCTGCCGGTAGCTGCGTTGGTCGATCAGTTCTATGCCGATGTCGAAAACATGGGCGGCAAGCGCTGGGATACGTCCAGCCTTTTCGCCCGCATGGAGAAGCTTCGTTCGGAAAAGAAATGAAGAAAAAGAAACGCAAGGCCGCACCAAAGAAGAAGACGGCCAAAGTCACCGCCTATCATCATGGCGATCTTCGCGAAGCGCTGCGTTCAGCAGCCATTGCGATATTGGAGGAGGAAGGGCTTGCGGGTCTCAGCCTGCGCGCCGTCGCCCGCAAAGCCGGTGTAAGTCATGCCGCGCCGTACCGGCATTTCGCGAGTCATGAGGCGCTCTTGGTGGGATTGGCAGTCGACGGCTTTGAAGAGTTGCGGGCTGCGATTGCTCACGCCGCCGCTGCACCGAACGACCGTGCGGATCGGATCACGACCATTGGTGGCGCCTATATGCGTTTCGCCGCCGAGCATCCGGCGCTGACGCAACTCATGTTCGGGCCGCAAATTCCGAACCGCGACACGGTACCGGAATTGGTGAGTGCGGCCGACGCCATCGGCGCAGAGATCGGTGTTTCGCTGGGTGATCCGGCACTGGGTCTTGCGGTGTGGGCAGCCGTGCATGGGCTCGCCATGCTGATTCTCGACAATGTCGTCGATCTCGGCCAGCGGCGTTCCGGAATGGCGGTGCTGCCCGCGCGCGCGGAAATCCTGCTGCGCAGTCTGTTCAGCAATATCAGGGACTAAAGCGTCCGCAGCAGCTTCGCCGCATCGCAGGCGAAGTAGGTGAGGATTCCGCTCGCACCGGCACGCTTGAACGCCATCAGGCTTTCGAGGATCACGCGGTCGCGGTCGAGCCAGCCGCGCTCGATTGCCGCGGCGAGCATCGAATACTCTCCGGACACCTGGTAGGCGAATGTCGGAACGTGGAACGTGTCCTTCACGCGTCGCACAAGATCGAGATAGGGCATGCCCGGCTTGACCATCACCATGTCTGCGCCTTCGGCGAGATCGAGCGCCACCTCGCGGATCGCTTCATCGCCGTTCGCGGGATCCATCTGATAGGTGCGCTTGTCGCCTTTCAGCGCTTTCGCCGAACCGACGGCATCGCGGAACGGTCCATAGAACGCGCTCGCATATTTGGCGGCGTACGCCATGAGCAGCGTATCT
>JBQCJO010000329.1:0-6934 GCA_051952735.1 Rhizomicrobium sp. | reverse complement strand
GCCATTATAGCGTGGAATCGATCCGTCATGCGTGGTGACGATGCCGCCGGCTTCGCAAACGATGATGTCCGCCGCCGCCATGTCCCAGTCGCGTTTCGCGGATAATGCGAGCGCAGCATCGAATGCGCCGTTCGACACCAGCGCCATGCGATAGGCGAGCGAATTGCGCGTTTCGATGTGCATCGGCGGCCAGGGACGGTTCGGGGGATTGTTCCAGGCCGGATGCTCGAACATGTCGCGCGCCGCGCACATGCGGCACCCTTCCAGTTCCGAACGATCGGACACATGAATCGGTTCGCCGTTCAGCGTCGCGCCTTCACCGGCAATCGCGGCGAAGCATTCGTTGAGCACGGGATTGAAAACGAGACCGATGACCGGTCTGCCGTCGCGAACCACGGCGACACAGATCGTGAAGTGCGGACGCTTCTTGAGAAAGGCGATCGTGCCGTCGATCGGATCGACGACGAATACGCTTTTCTTGTCGAGCCGCGAGCGATCGTCTTCGGTTTCTTCGGACAGCCAGCCATAGCCCGGCCGCGCCTTCATCAGCGTCTCGCGCAGATATTTGTCCACCGCGAGATCGGCTTCGGTGACGGGCTGGCCCTTGCCTTTGTCCCATCGCTTGTACTCGCCGCCGAAATATCGCGTCGCGATTTCGCCAGCCGTTCGCACGGCGTCCTCGATCAGGGCGCGGTCTTCTGCAAGCCCGGCTTCACGAGCCGGCAATGGTCATGCCTTCCACGCGGATCGTCGGGGCGTTCGTGCCGTGGCGGAATTCCAGATCGTTCGCGGGTGTGAGGTTGAGGAACATGTCTTTCAGATTGCTGGCGATGGTCACGCCGGAGACGGGAAAGGCGATCTTGCCGTTCTCGATCCAGAAGCCCGCCGCGCCCTGGCTGTAATCGCCGGTCACGCCGTTCACGCCGAAGCCCATCGTTTCGGTGACGTAGAAGCCTTCCTTGATGTCGGCGAAGAGTTCTTCCGGCGAAAGCTTGCCGGGCGCCATGTAGAGATTGGTGACCGAAGGCGAGGGTGGCCCGCCCGTGCCGCGCGCCGCGTGGCCGTTCGTCGTCAGGCCAAGCTGTTTTGCGCTGGCGGTGTCGAGCAGCCATGCCGTCAGCACGCCGTTCTCGATCAACGCCATCTTGTGGTTCGCCACCCCTTCGCCGTCGAACGGCTTGGAGCGGATTCCGCGCAACCGGTGCGGGTCGTCGATGATGTTGATGGCCGGGCCGAACACCGGCTGTCCCATCCGGTCTTTCAAAAAGCTCACACCGCGCGCGATGGACGCGCCGGAGATGGCGCCCGCGAAGCTTCCCACCAGCGATGCCGAGATGCGCGGATCGTAGACCACCGGCGCGCGCTGCGATTTCGCCTGTCGCGGATTGAGCCGCTTCACCGTGCGCTCACCCGCGCGTTTGCCGACAACGTCCGGTGTTTCCATGTCGCTCGCATGGCGCGCGCTGGATTGGGCGTAGTCGCGCTCCATGCCGGTGCCTTCGCCCGCGAGCACTGCGACGCCGATGCCGTGACTGGTAGCGGAATAGCCGCCGCGAAACCCTTCGCTCGTGGCCAACGCGATGGCGGAGCGGCCATAGCTCGCACCGCCGCCTTCCGAATTGGTGATGCCTTTCACCGCCATCGCCGCGCCTTCGACGCCCTTGGCGCGTTCGATCAGCGTCTCGGTGGACGGCTCGCTGGAATCTTCCAGATCAAGCGCGGGCCAATCGCGCGCCAGCAGATTCTTCGGCGCCAGCCCCGCATATTTGTCTTCCGGCGCGAGCCGGGCCATCGCCACGGCGCGTTCCGGCAGTTCGGCGAGCCGCTCTTTCGAGAAATCGGTGGAAGAGACGAAAGCGACACGCGCGCCGACGAAGACCCGCAGCCCCAGATCGGTGGATTCCGCGCGCTCCACGTCCTCCAGCTTCCCCAGCCGGTAGGACACGCTGGCAGACACGCTCTCGACCAGAAGCGCATCCGCCGCATCGGCGCCCGCGCGGCGGGCCGCCTGGATCAGGTTATCGAGGATTTCTTCTTTGTTCTGTTTTGCCACTCATGCCGCCGGAAATGACCTATGCAAGGAAAACGAGATAGAGCACCCCAACGATCCCGACAATGAAGGAAATCCACGTCAGCATGATGCCGACCAGTCGCATCGTGCTGGGCCCGGTGGATTGCGACAGGCCGATCGCGTGGCAAATCCGCCCGATGGTCAACGTCGCCCCGGCGGCGTGCATGACCCAGATCGACGCGGAGGGTGGAACCGAAGCCAGAGCCCACATCAGGAGCAGGGCCATGGGGACATATTCTGTGTTGTTGCCGTGCGCGCGAAGCGGGCCCGCCATTTCGACTATGCCGCCGTCGCCGATATCGGTTCGGGTGGCGACACGGGCACGCACCACAAGAATGCCCAGAACCAGCATGATGAGCGCGTTGACCGCGACGTAGAAGCCGAAGGCGTAAAAGTTCGATTCGAAGATCAGACTCATGGATATCCCCTCTACCCTGACAAGGGCATGTGAAGGCCGAATCGATGGCCGGTCAAGCGGTCAGGGCGCTAGCGGTGCCGCTGCGGTGAAGTAGAGCTTCTGCTCGCGATAGGCGATGTAGAAATGAAGCTTGCGTAATATGTCCATGCCCAGCACAAGCCGCGCATTGCGGAAATCGAGCGAGCCGCTGAAGCCGGAATCCATCGCCTTCGCCATGCGCTTCTGCGCGACAGGATCCGGCACAAGCGTGATCTGCGGGTTTTTGATCGCCAGATCGCCCGCAACGAGCGACTGGAAATGCGTGCGGTAGATCGCCTTGTTTCCTTCGCCGGATATGTGCTCGACCGAGGGTGACTCAAGGTCGATGCCGAAAACGCGGCGCGCCACCTCGATAGTCAGCGTCGTGTGCGCGGCGCCGGTGTCGACAATGGCATCAATGTCATGGCCGTCGAGCGTCATCTCCAGTTCGAGCGCGCCGTTCGTTCGCACGGTGACCGGAAGATCGGCGAATGTCGGCGCCCAATAGACAACTTTGCCTTCGCAATGGTCCGGCGAGAAAAGCTTCACCTTCGCGGCGGCGGGATCGACCTCCACGTCGAAATTGCGCAAGACATTGCTGCCGAGAATGCCCTTCATGCCCTGCGCCTGCTTCTCGTCGAAGCGCGCGAGCAGGAACGGCGTGTTCTCGAAATGCGATGCACCGATGGACAGCGTGGGCACCTTCGCGAAATGGTCCAGTTGCGTGCCGTCGGCCAGATAGAAGTCCGGCGCGGTGAACTGCACCATGCTCAGGAATGGCGCGCCGGGCACGTTGAACATGGGCGGCGGCGTGGCGATCTTCATCGGCGTCAGGTTGAGTGCCTGCATCACCGACATGTCGATCACGCCGCGTTCGGCGCCGGTATCCAGAAGCATCTCGAGCTGCTGATCGCCGGCAGCCACGGGAACAAGCGGCAAATCCTCCGGCCCCGGCGACATATCGAGGCTCGCGACATTCTGCAGTTTGCAATCCGCGGCGTGTGCTGTTTCCGCGATGGAGAACGCGGCGAGGGCTGCGAAGATGAAACGCCGGATCACTTCCAGACCGGCTTGCCGCCGCCGGGCAGGCCGAGGGATTTCCACTTCTCGGTCACGCGGCGGATCACATCTTCGTCCATCGCGATTTTCTTGCCCCATTCGCGATGCGTTTCGGGCGGCAGCTTGTTTGTGGCGTCGAGGCCGATCTTCGAACCGAGGCCGCTTTCGGGAGAAGCGAAGTCCAGATAATCGATCGGCGTGCCTTCGATCAGCGTGATGTCGCGCGCCGGGTCCATGCGCGTGGACAGCGCCCACATCACATCCTTCCAGTCGCGCGCGTTGATGTCGTCGTCCACCACGATCACCCATTTGGTGTACATGAACTGGCGCAGATACGACCACACGCCCATCATCACGCGCTTGGCATGGCCGGGATAAGCTTTCTTCATCGACACGACGGCGATGCGATAGGAGCAACCTTCCGGCGGCAGCCAGAAATCCACGATCTCGGGAAACACCTGCCGGAAGAGCGGAATGAAAACTTCGTTCAGCGCTTCACCGAGTACCGAAGGTTCATCGGGCGGACGGCCCGTGTAGGTCGAGAGATAAATCGGATCGCGACGCATGGTGACCGCGGTAACGGTGAACACCGGAAATTGCTCGACGGAGTTGTAATAACCGGTGTGGTCCCCATAGGGGCCTTCGTCGCGATAATCGGAGAGCGAGACTTCACCCTCAAGAACGATCTCCGCGTCCGCCGGCACTTTCAGCGGCTGTGAAACGCAATCGACAAGCTCGACGCGCTGCCCGCGCAGCAATCCCGCGAACTGATATTCCGACAGGGTATCCGGCACGGGTGTCACCGCCGCGAGGATCGTCCCGGGATCGGCGCCGAGTACGACGGCGGCGGGTAGGGGAGCGGCCTTCTCCTTGCCCCAACGCGCATGATGCTGCGCGCCGCCGCGATGCTTGAGCCAGCGCATGATCGTCTGGGTCTTGTTCAGCAGCTGCATCCGATAGATGCCGAGATTGTAATTGTCCTCGCGCGCGTCGCTCGGACCTTTCGTTACCACCAGCGGCCAGGTGATGAGCGGCGCGGGCTCGCCCGGCCAGCAGGTCTGGATCGGCAGCTTGTTGAGATCGATCTGGTCGCCCCGCAGGACGATCTGCTGGCACGCCGCACTGCCTGCCGTCTTCGGCCGCATCGACATCACGGTCTTGGCTAGCGGCAGCAATTCCATCGCTTCGCCGAGCGAGCGCGGTGGCTCCGGCTGGCGCAGCATGGCGAGCGTCTCGCCGACTTCGCGCATCTCATGCGCGGTGGTGCGTTCGACGCCGCCCATGGTCACGCCCATGGCAACGCGCTTCACCGTGCCGAAGAGATTGACCAGCACCGGCATGTCGCTCGGCGTGCCGTCGGCCTTGATCGGCTTCTCGAACAGAACGGCGGGGCCGCCTTCGGCGATCAGGCGCGTCTGGATCTCCGTCATCTCCAGAACGGTGGAGACGGGCTCTTTCACACGGACGAGTTCGCCGGTGGCTTCCAGCCTGGCAATGAAATCACGGAGCGAGCGATAGGACATCGGCGAAAGCTATCAGCTTTCGTTACGCACTTTCCACTTGGAAGGCATGGCGTGGCGGATGCCATAGACGGCGTAGATGACGATGCCGATGGCCGTCCAGATCACAAGCCGGATCCAGGTGTCGTTGGGCAGGCTCACGGCCATGCCCGCGCAGAAGAGGATGCCCAGCGGCGCCGTCACCCACACGAACGGCGTGCGGAACGGCCGCTTCGCGTTGGGCGCCTGCACGCGCAGCATCATGATGCCGATGCACACCACCACGAAGGCCAGCAGCGTGCCGATGGAAACGAGCTGTCCCAGAAGATTGAGCGGGAATACCGCCGCCAGGATCGCCGCCACGATGCCGGTGATGACGGTGCCGCGATACGGCGTCTTGAAACGCGGATGCACGTTCGCGAACATCTTGGGCAGGAAGCCATCGCGCGACATGGAGTAGAAGATGCGCGACTGGCCGTAGAGGCTCACGAAGATCGTCGACGCGAGGCCCACGGATGCGCCAACGTCGATCACCGTCACTAGCCAGTTCAGGCTCGCGATCTTGCCGACCGCATAGGAGACGGGATTGGGGCTGTTCGTCAGCTCGGTGTAGTGCGCCATCCCCAGCAGCACGACCGAGATCGCGATATAGAGCGCGGTGCAGATGAACAGCGACGCCATGATGCCGATGGGCAGATCGCGCTGCGGGTTGCGGCATTCCTGTGCCGCCACCGAAACGGAATCGAATCCGATATAGGCGAAGAAGATGATAGCCGATCCCATTGCGACGCCGCTCCAGCCGTAATGGCCGAAGGTGCCGGTATTGGCGGGAATGAAGGGCGTGAAGTTGCTCCAGTTGATGAAGCTCGCGCCGAAGAAGATCACCAGCAGCACGACGACGAGTTTGATGGCGACCATCAGGGCATTGGTGTTGGCGGATTCACGCACGCCCACCACGAGGATCGCCGTCAGGGCGAGGATCAGGACGACTGCCGGCAGATTGATAATCGCGCCGGTGAAGCCGAACTGATGGATGAAGCCGCTGAAGCCCGTCATGTTATCGACGATATGCGGGCAGGGCGGCGGATCGCCGACGACGCAAAGCGGCGCATTCGCCAGCGCTGCCGGAAAGTCGATATGCAGGAACTGCATGAGCTGGGTGAAGTAACCCGACCAGCCCACCGCGACCGCAGAGGCTGACACAAGATATTCCAGCACCAGATTCCAGCCGATGAACCACGCCATGAAGCGTCCCATCGTAGCGTAGGCATAAGTGTAGGCGCTGCCCGACACCGGGATCATCGACGCGAACTCGGCGTAGCAGAGGCCCGCAAACAGGCAGCCGAGCGCCGCGATCACGAAGGAGATCAGGACCGCCGGGCCCGCATAGGCGCCGGCGACCTGTCCCGTGTAGACGAAGATACCCGCGCCGACGATGGCGCCGATTCCAAGCATCGTCAGGTGCACGGCACCCATCGTGCGCTTGAGTTCGTGCTCCTCGGCCACGACGGGGTCGGGCTGAGTCAGCGATGTATCGCTCATGGAGGTCCCTTACTCGGCGGCCGCGGGATTTTCTTCCAGCTTGAAACGCGGCGGCATCGCCCGGCTCCGGCTGTAGAACGCGTAGATCAGCAAGCCGATCACGGTCCACACCGCAAGACGGATCCACGTATCGATCGGCAGGAACACCATCATGAAGAGGCACATGGCGATGCCGAGCGGCGCGACGATCCACACGAGCGGCGTGCGGAACGGACGGCGCGCGTTCGGCATGCGGCGGCGCAAGATCATGATGCCGATGCAAACAACGACGAACGCGGCCAGCGTGCCGATCGAAACCAGCTCGCCAAGGATGTGCAGCGGCAGGAT
>JBQCJO010000328.1:0-4953 GCA_051952735.1 Rhizomicrobium sp. | reverse complement strand
ACCATCGAAATCGCCAAAGCGAAGATTCCCGGCGCGCGTTATTCGCTCGACGAATTGTGCAAACGCTTCGGCATCGATTTGTCCGCGCGCACCAAGCATGGCGCGCTGCTCGATGCGGAGCTTACGGCGCGCGTCTATCTGGAACTTGTTGGCGGCCGTCAGACCAAACTTGTCTTGGCACCGGGCGACAGCGTCGAGATCAACGGCGACGCCATCGTGCAGGTCACACGCACGCGGCCGCGCCAGCTCACCGTGGTGATCACGCAGGAAGAGCGGGACGCGCACGCCAGCTTCATCGCCAAGGAGCTTGGCGACAAGCCGGTGTGGAGCTGGGGCTAGTTAGGCCGACGCCGACGGATTGGCCATCTGCTGCTGTTGCTGCTCGGCCTTGGCGCGATAGAGCTGCGCGAAATCGATCGGCTCGATCATCAGGGGCGGCATACCGCCGTCGCGCACCGTATCGGCCACCACGCGGCGGGCGAACGGGAACAGCATCGTCGGGATCTCGATCAGCAGAATCTGCGAGATGACCTCATCGGGCACGCCCTGAATGAAGGCGATGCCGGCATAGCTGAGTTCCATCAGGAAGATGGTTTTGTCTTCGTGCTTGGCGGATACGCGCAGGCGCAGATCGACCTCGTACTGGTCGCCTTCCATGCGGCGCGCCTGCAGATCGACGCCAAGGTCGATTGCGGGACGCACGCTGGTGAACATCGGTGCGCCGGGATTCTCGAAGGAAAGGTCCTTCACATATTGGGCCACAAGCTGGATGCGCGGCGCCTCGCCGGAACCGTTGCCGTTGGGAGGAAGGCCTTCGCCGCTCATGATGCTCTCGTCCGTCAAAAATCGCGGCCCGCGCTATCACGGATTGGCGAGGCGTGACAAGGCGACCACGGTTTTGCCGCATAAGTGCCGCATCCTCATGCTGTTTTGCGATTAACCGCGCGTTGCCGCTGTGGCGGTTGCGCGCTGGACCCCGGCGGAACGCGGGGTTACCTTAAGAATTAACCGCGGATATCGCGGCCCGCGAGGTTTGACTGGCGTCATGGCGAATTCCCAGCTTCTCGAAATCCTGCTTTTGGCGATGGTGGCCGGCGTGATCCTGTTCCGCCTTTACACCGTGCTGGGCCGCCGCACCGGGCATGAGCCGCCGCCGGAACCCTATCGCGTGGGACCGCCTGCCGAGCAGGCTGCCGACAAACCGGCCATCGCCTTGCCCGCACCGCGCAGCGCCGACATGCCGGCCGATCCACTGGCGCGCGGCCTGATGGAGATCAAGCTCGCCGACCGTGGCTTCGACCAGGAGCATTTTCTCTCCGGCGCGCGTCACGCCTATGAACTGATCCTGACGGCCTTCTCGAACAATGATCGTGTGGCGCTGAAGCCGTTGCTGAATGACGACGTGTATTCGGCGTTCGAGGCGGCGATGCGCGGCCGCGAGGAGCGCAGCGAGAAGGTCAACTTCACCTTCGTCGGTTTCAAGGACGTGAAGATCGTGGGTGCCACGCTCAAGAGCCGGATCGCCGACATCACCATCGCTTTCACCTCCCAGTTCATCACATCCACGACGGATGCGAGCGGCGCGGTGGTCGAAGGCGATCCGAAATCGGTGCAGGAAGTCACCGACATCTGGGCGTTCGAGCGCAATGTGCGCGCGAGCGATCCGAACTGGATGCTCGTGCACACCTCGGGCGAAGAGCCGTCGGCCTGACGATGGGGCGGGGGCGCCTCCTTCTCACCCTTCTGATCCTCATCCTCGCGGCCCTCGCCGCGTGGTGGTGGGCGACGCAGAAGAAACTTCCATCCTTTCTCACGCCGCCGCTACGCCTGACGCCCGTGGCGTTCGCCGATCTTCCCGATTGGCGCAGCACCGATCTGCGCCCCGCGCTTTCGGCTTTCGCGCGGTCTTGCGAAGCACTTTCCAAAAAGCAGCCAACGGATGCGATGGGCGGCGCGGGCTATGCGGGCAATGTCGGCGATTGGCTTGCAGCCTGCCGCGCGATTCCGTCGCAAAGCGTAAGCGCGGCAGGTGCGCGCCGTTTCTTCGAAAACTGGGCGCGGCCTGTCGCCATCGGCAATGGCGATGATCGCGACGGCACCTTCACCGGCTATTACGAAGCGGAGATCGACGCCAGCCGCACGCAACATGGCGCGTATCAAACGCCGGTTTATGCGACACCGGACAATCTCGTCAGCGTCGACGTCGGTGCGTTTCTCGATGACCTGCAAGGGCGCCGCTTCACCGGCTGCGTGGATGGCCACAAGCTGGTGAAATGTCCCGAACGCGCGAAGATCGATGTGGAAGGGCTGAAGCAGGCGAAGATCCTGTTCTATGCGAACGATCCGGTGTCGGTGTTTTTCCTGCACATCCAGGGATCGGGCCGCGTGCATTTCGATGATGGCACGTCGGCGCGCATCAATTACGACGCGCAGAACGGCCAGCCCTACACCGCCATCGGTAAGACGCTCATCCAGATGGGCGTGCCGCGCGACGGCATGTCCATGCAGGTGATCCGCAAATGGCTGAAGGATCATCCCGCTGATGCACAGCGCGTGATGGAGACGGACAAGTCCTACATCTTCTTCCGCGAGGAGCCGATCGCCGACCCGAATGCCGGTCCCGCCGGCAGCGAAGGCGTCGCGCTCACGCCAACGGCAAGCCTCGCCGTGGACATGAAGCTGCATCCGCTCGGTGCGCCAATGTTTGTCGCCGCGAAACGTCCGGATGCGGATCCTTCACGCGAAGATCACGACTTCAACCAGCTGATGGTCGCGCAGGATTCCGGCGGCGCGATCAAGAATGCGGTGCGGGGCGACGTGTTCTGGGGTTTCGGCAGCGATGCCGCGTCCATCGCCGGGCGCATGAAATCTTCCGGCAAGCTCTATGTGTTGCTGCCCAAAGCGCTCGCCGCGAAGCTTGGCGCGTCGCGCGACTATCCGATGCCATGACGCGCAAACGCTCCGTCAGCGAGGAAGAGCGCAAACTCTTCGAAAGCGCCTACAAGGAAGCGACGCCCCTCGCGCCGGCGCTGCTGGTGAAGAAACAGCCGGAATCGAAAAACCGGCAGACGCCGGGCGGATTGAACGGCCGCACCGCCGAACGCCTGAAGCGTGGCGAGATCGAACCGCAGGCACGCCTCGATCTTCACGGCATGACGGAAACCGCCGCGCACGGCGCGCTCATCACGTTTATCCGCGGTGCCTGGTCACGCGGGCTTCGCCTCGTCATCGTCGTCACCGGCAAAGGCGCCAAAGAGCCTGCAGCAGACGTGCCGTTCAGCATGGACAGCCGCCGCGGCATCCTGAAAACGCTGGCGCCACGCTGGCTTTCCGAACCGGAACTGGCCGGACTTGTCGCGGATGTGCGCGGCGCCCATCGCAGCCATGGCGGCGACGGCGCGTTGTATGTCTATCTGCGCAAGAGCCGATGAAACAGAAATTCCATCCGCTGGAAGTAATAACGAAGGGTCCGGGCCTGTATGACGTCAGGCGGGATGTCGCGCGTTTCGTCGGCGACAGCGGTGTCGCAAATGGCCTGCTCACCTGCTTTGTGCGCCACACCTCCGCATCGCTTCTCGTTCAGGAAAATGCCGATCCGGACGTGTTGCACGATCTGGAGACGTTCATGCGCCGCATCGTGTCGCGCGATACCGCCCTTTACCGGCACACCACCGAAGGCCCGGACGACATGCCCGCGCATATCCGCTCCGCGTTGACGCAGACGTCGTTGTCCATTCCAATCCATAATGGAGAATGGCTGCTCGGCACCTGGCAGGGGCTTTATCTGTTCGAGCATCGCGACCGGCCGCATACGCGCGAGGTCGCGCTGCACATCATCGGGGACTAGGGGGAAGAGATGCGCTTTGCACGCTGGGTTTATGCGATTTCCGGAATCTATGGCGTTCTGATTCTGGTGCCGGGATTCTTCATCGCACCAATGGTGACGCCGCCGCTGAACCATCCGGAATTCTATTACGGCTTCTACGGCACGGCGCTGGCGTGGCAGCTCGCGTTCCTGATGATCGCCAGCAATCCGATCCGCTGGCGGGCGCTGATGCCCATCACTTTCGTGGAAAAACTCGGCTTCTTCCTGCCGTGCCTGTGGCTTTATCTGCACCAGCAGCTTCCGCTGGGCGGACCGTTCTACGGCAGCCTGCTGGACGGCGTCT
Source organism: Rhizomicrobium sp. (assembly GCA_051952735.1). Lineage (GTDB taxonomy): Bacteria > Pseudomonadota > Alphaproteobacteria > Micropepsales > Micropepsaceae > Rhizomicrobium. Next base: position 784 of record JBQCJO010000328.1, on the reverse strand, counting down.
GGTTCATCCTGTTCGTGATTTCCTGGGTGCTGACACCCAGGGCGGCGTGATCAGATCAGGCCGGCGGTTTTTGCCAGCGTCTTGAGCGACGCCTCCGGCCGCGCGCCGTAATGCGAGATCACTTCGGCGGCGGCGAGCGAGCCCAGCCGTCCGCAATCGCCCAGAGCCTTGCCGTGCGTCAGGCCGTAAAGGAACGCCGCCGCATATTGATCGCCCGCGCCGGTCGTATCGATCACCTTCGCGACGGGATGGGCGTCGATCACATGCACTTCGTGCCCTTTCGCCACCACGCAGCCTTTCGCGGAGCGCGTCAGCGCCGCGATGCCGGGCCAGTTGCGGAACGCCTGCAAGACGGAATCGAATTCTTCCACCTCGAAAAGCGCTTTGGCCTCTTCTTCATTGGCGAACAGAATGTCGATGTCCGACTTCAGCAATTCGCGGAACTCGTCGCGCCAGCGCGACACGCAGAACGGATCGGAAAGCGTGAAAGCGATCTTGCGTCCGGCTTTCTTCGCCGCCGCCATCGCCTTGCGGATGGCAGACTTCGCATCCGGCAGATCCCACAGATAGCCTTCGACATAGACAACTTGCGCCGAAGCGATCGCCTTCTCGTCGATGTCGGCAGGATTCAGCTCGCGGCTGGCGCCCAGATAGGTGCTCATGCTGCGCTGGCCGTCGGGCGTCACCGCGATCATGCAACAGGCCGTCGGCGGGCCTTCTTCGGCGAACGGCACGGTGAAGGTCACGCCGATATCCTTCATGCTGCGCGAAAAACTTTCGCCCA
>JBQCJO010000327.1:0-2378 GCA_051952735.1 Rhizomicrobium sp. | reverse complement strand
CTCTCCTCCAGCTTCAGGGGTTGAGTTTCTCCGATCTCGACGCGGCGATTATCGCCACCGTTGTACCTGCCGCGCTGTTCGATCTGCGCCAATTCTGCCGGCGCTATCTCAAATGCGAAGCGCTGGTGGTGGGCGACGCCGACGTGGATCTCGGCATCGAGATCCACACGGACCGTCCGAACGCTGTCGGTGCGGACCGTCTCGTAAATGCCGTCGCCGCGCATGAGCGCTATAAGGGCGCGCTGATCGTCGTCGATTTCGGTACGGCCACGACGTTCGACATCGTGGACGAGAACGGCAATTACGAAGGCGGTGTCATCGCGCCCGGCGTGAACGTCTCCGCCGAAGCGCTACACCAGGCCGCGGCGATGCTGCCGCGCGTTGCCGTGGGACGCACCCAGAACGTCATCGGCAAGGATACTGTGCCGGCGATGCAGTCCGGATTGTTCTGGGGTTATGTCGGCCTGATCGAAGGCCTCATCACGCGCATCAAGGAAGAATACGGCAAGCCCATGACGGTGATCGGCACCGGCGGCCTTGCGACACCATTCCACCGCCAAACGCAGGCGATCGATCACCTCGATCCCGATCTCACCATCCGCGGCTTGATCCAGATCTACGCGCGCAACGCCAAGACACCGCGCGCGTTGAAGGCCTGATGGGATCACAAATCCACGACGATGAGCTTGTCCTGCTGCCGCTTGGCGGTGCGGGCGAGATCGGCATGAATTTCAACGCCTATGGTTTCGGCCCGGCGGACGCGCGCAAGTGGATCATCGTCGATTGCGGCGTGCTGTTCGGCCGCGAGACGGATACGCCGGGCGTCGATGTCATCCTGCCGGACATTCGTTATCTTGAAGAGCGGCGTCAGGACATCCTCGCCATCGTTCTGACCCACGCCCACGAAGACCACATCGGCGCCATCGGGCACGTGTGGCCCAAGCTCATGTGCCCGCTCTATGCTACGCCGTTCACGGCCCGCCTGATCGAAGACAAGCTGGCGGAAGCGGGACTGCAGGATCACGTCAAGCCACGCATCGTGAAGCTTGGTGGACGGATCAAGCTGGGTGCGTTCGATATCGAATTCCATTCCATCACCCATTCCATCCCGGAGCCGAACGCACTTGTTATCCGCACGCCCCTCGGCACGGTGATGCATACCGGGGACTGGAAGCTCGATCCCGATCCGCTCATCGGCGCAGCGACGGACGAGGCGGAGTTCCGCCGCATCGGCGACGAAGGCGTGCTGGCGATGGTGTGCGATTCCACCAATGCGCTGGTGCAAGGCCACTCCGGCTCCGAAGCCGATGTGAAGAAGGGTCTCACCGATCTCATCGGCACGCTGAAGGGCAAGGTCGCGGTGACGGGGTTCGCTTCGAACCTCGCACGTTTGCAAAGCGTGGCCGAAGCGGCGCGCGCGCATGGCCGTGAAGTCGCACTGGTTGGCCGTTCCATGCACCGCATCACCAATGCCGCGCGCGAAACCGGCTACATGAAGAGTTTTCCGCGGGTCGTCGATGAAGAAGAGGCGTCCGGGCTTCCATCGGATCGCGTGCTCTATCTCTGCACGGGGAGCCAGGGCGAACCGCGCGCAGCCTTGGCGCGCATCGCACGCGGCGATCATCCGTTTGTCGAGTTGGGGCAGGGTGATGCCGTGATTTTCTCATCGCGCATCATTCCCGGCAACGACATTGCCATCCATGAGCTTCACAATCAGCTCTCGGAACTGGGCGTCGAGGTGCTGACCGTCGAGGATCATTTTGTGCACGTATCCGGCCATCCCTGCCGCGATGAATTATCCGAAATGTATCGGTGGATCCGGCCGCAGATTGCTGTGCCGGTGCATGGAGAGTTGCGCCATATGTCGGAACATGCCCGGCTCGCGCGTTCGCTGCAGGTGCCGCAGGCCGTCATCGTGCAGAACGGCGACATGCTGCGGCTCGCGCCTGGCCGCGCCATGGTGATCGACGAAGTCCCCGCCGGCCGCGTCTACATGGACGGCCGCGTGATGACGGAAGCGGATGAGGGCCTCACGCGCCATCGCCGCGCCAGGGCATTCGCGGGCTTCATCGGCATTACGCTGGCGCTCGACGGAAAGAGCCGGGTCGCGGGAGAGCCATCCTTCTTTTTCGAGGGTGTACCGGAGGATGTGCAGGAACCCGTGCGCGATGCCGTCGTGGAAACCGTGAAGCGTCATAACCCCAAGCGTGCCGACGAGGAGGACCTGAAGGAACAAGTCCGCCGCGCCGCGCGCCGGGCGGGCAACGATGCCTGGGGCAAAAAGCCAGTGACGCGAGTGGAGATTTTGTGGGTTTGAAATTTCCTCTGTCATGGCCCGCCGGCGTGCGGGCCATCCCGTTGCAAACTGCACAGCTGGT
>JBQCJO010000326.1:0-3704 GCA_051952735.1 Rhizomicrobium sp. | reverse complement strand
CTTCTGGAACAAGCTGCACGACGCCATCGCCAACGTGACCATCGCATCGTCACCCGCGGGCGTGACCTTCCAGCGCCGCAACGCGGGCGATATCGATGCGCTCGGCATGGAAGGCGACGCCGCATGGCGCCTGAACGATGCGCTCTCGCTGCGCGCCGCGTTCTCCGTCACCGATGCGCGGGTGAAGGAAAATCCGTCCGTCATTCCGCCGGGCCTGCCATCGCTTACCGGCAATCGCCCGGCGCAGGCGCCGCCCGTCACCATCACCGGCGGGGCGGCATGGCTGCCGTTCGACAAGGTGAAGCTCGATGCCGACCTGCATTGGGAAAGCGCGCGCTTCGAGGACGATCAGAACACCATGCGCCTCGGCTCCGCCTTCGTGCTCGATATGAAAGCATCGTATCTGCTGACGGAAGCACTCTCCGCCTTTGTCGCTCTGGACAACGCGACGAACGCCAACATCGCCACCGCGCAGGCCGCCGACGGCACGATCAGCTACGGCCAGCCGCGCATGTGGGAAGTGGGCCTGACCTATCAGCCCTAACGCAGGCCGAGGTCACGCGCGATGATTCCGCGCAGGATCTCCCGTGTGCCGCCGCGCAAGCTGAACGACGGTGCGGTCTGCAAAAGATAGGTCAGCACATCGGTGAAAGGATTGCTCACCGACAGATCAACGTTATCGCGCGCGATGGCTTGGATTTCCTTCGGCATCGACTGTTCCAGCGTGGTGCCGATATCCTTCACGATGGAGGCCGCGACCGCCGGCGATTTTCCCGCCTGCAATTCGCCCGTCACCGAGAGCGACATCTGACGCAGGGTCCACATCTCCGCAGTCATGCGGCCGATGAGAAGGCGCTCTGCTTCCGTGGGATTGTCACCCACCATGCGCAGGAATTCGAGGAAGAGGCGAAGGCTTGAAAGGTAACGCTCCGGCCCGCTGCGTTCGAACGCCAGCTCGGCTCCGACCTGCATCCAGCCATCGCCCGGCCGTCCCACCACGCGCTCATGCGGCACGAACACGTCGTCGAAGAACACTTCGTTGAAATGCGTGTTGCCCGCCATGTCCTCGATGGGCCGCACCGTGAGGCCCTTGCTGTTCTTCACATCAACGATCATCTGCGTGAGGCCGGTGTGGCGCGTCTCGCCGTCGTCGGTGCGCACCAGCGCGATCATGTAGTCGGCGTGATGCGCGCCGCTGGTCCAGATCTTCTGGCCGTTCACGCGCCAGCCGCCATCGGCTTCCCGCGCCCGCGTTCGCACCGAGGCAAGATCGCTGCCGGAATTGGGCTCGCTCATGCCGATGCAGAAGCAAAGCTCGCCTTTGGCGATGCGCGGCAGGAAGAACTGGCGTTGTTCCTCGGTGCCGAAGCGCAGCATCAGCGGTCCGCTCTGGCGATCCGCCACCCAATGCGAACTCACCGGCGCACCGGCCGCCAGCAACTCCTCCAGCACGACATAGCGTTCGGCATAGGAGCGCTCATGGCCGCCGTATTTCTTCGGCCACGTCATGCCGATCCATCCCTTCGCGCCCAACGCGCGGGAGAAGTCCTGCCCGTAACCGCTCCACGACAATGCGCGTTTCTTCGACGGCATGTCCTTGAGCTGGGATTTCAGGAAGGCACGAACTTCGCCGCGAAGCGCTTCGGCTTCGGGCGGCAGATCGTAGGGAGGAAATTCGAATTGCGGCATGGCGCCAGTGTGGCGCGCAGGCAGGGTCAGCGCAACGTCACACGCGCGTCAGGCGGAATTGGCCGACGTCGATGTTTCCGGCGCGGAAGCCTCCCTCGCAGGAGGCGAGGTAATAGTCCCACATGCGCTTGAAGCGCTCGTCGAAGCCGAGCGGCTGGATTGTCTCCCAGCGCGCATCGAACACCTCGCGCCAGCGGCGCAGCGTCTCAGCATAGGAAAGCGCAAAGGTGCGCGCCGTCTCGAAGCCCAGACCCTGCTTTGCCGCTTCCAATTTCAGAATGGACGGCGAGGGCAGCATGCCGCCCGGGAAGATATACATCTGAATGAAGTCCACCTGGCCGCGATATTCCTCGAAGCGGCGATCTTCGACCGTGATGATCTGCAGCGCCGCAACACCGCCGGGCTTCAACCGGTCGCGCACGACCTGAAAATAAGACGGCCAATGTTCTTCGCCGACCGCTTCGAACATCTCGATCGAGACGATGCGGTCGAACGATCCGGTCACGTCGCGATAGTCGATCAACCGGAAATCCGTCAGATGCGAAAGCTGCGCTTCCGCGGCCGCCTTTTTCGCGAAGGCAAGTTGTTCGGTCGAAAGCGTGATGCCCGTGACCTTGCAGCCATATTCCTTCGCCGCGAACATCGCGAACCCGCCCCAGCCGCAGCCGATCTCCAGGACGTGCATCCCTTCGCGCAGGTTCAGCATCTCCGCCAGCTTGCGCCACTTGTTGCGTTGCGCATCTTCGAGCGATTGGTTCGGGCTTTCGAACACGGCCGACGAGTAGGTCATCGTGGGATCGAGCCACTGCGAATAGAACGCGTTGCCCAGATCGTAATGCGCGGCGATGTTGCGCCGTGCGCCCTTGCGGGTGTTTGCGCGAAACTTGTGGGTCACCATGCGCGCCCACTCCAGCGGCGCGATGCCGGTCAGTGTGTCCGCCAGCCTGTGCATGTTGCGGGCGCCAAACTCGAACACGGAAGCGAGATCCGGGCTCGTCCAGTCGCCGTCCATGTAGGATTCCGCAAGCCCGATCTCGCCGCCCAGCAGCAGACGACGGAAGCTGCGGGCGCGGGCGACGTCGAGAACCGCTTTGGCGCCGTGCTGCGCCGCCTTGATCGTGCGCTCGGCGCCGTTGGTGAAACGCAGAACCAGCTCGCCTTCCGCGATATCGCTCACGGCGCGCGCCATCATGTTGCCCCACAATGGCGGCTGGACGAGGCTTGCCGTCACCGGCAGTTGTCTCTTCGGTTCGTCACCCATGTTCTGGCATTCCCGCAGGTGTCGGCTTTTTGATGTGAGCATGAGAGGGCACCCTCTTCAACCAGAGACGCATGGCTTCAAGGTGAATGGCCGCGAAAACTTTTAACGTCATCAGGGGATGGCGGAGTACGGCCAAGGCAAGGTTCCGGTCGCTAAGCCTTTGTCTTTCTCCAGAAAACATCGCGTTGAGTGCAGGGCTTCCGCATTCGCTCTCGCGAATGGCTATCAACACCGTCTCTCCAGGCCGTTCGATGTGGAACTGGTAGGAGCAATTCATCGATAGAAAGGGCGAAACGTAGAAATTCTTGCTGCAGGTTTGTTTGATAGGGCCGTCGCTCGCCGTGACAGGGAGAACATAGGTATGCCGCTCGCCGAACGTGTTGTGAACTTCATAGATAATAGCTGCAAGGCTCTCGTCTGCGCGGTGGCAGAACCAGACAGATAGTGGATTGAAAACAAAGCCCCAGAGCCGGGGATAGCACAGGACTTCGATGCGTCCATCAGCTTCGATATTCGCCTCTTGCAGCATCGCCCTTATCCAGTCGCGCAACGGGCGGCCATCGCCATGGTCATCGTCATGAAAACTCACCATGCCATTGCCGTTATGCGCAAACAGCTTCGAGCTTTTCGCGTATGCGTCGATTTCAGCCAGATCCAGCAGGAGCGAAAATACCCGGTAGCGAAAGGAATGCTGCGTGGGTGAAATACGCGTGTGCCGCACAACGCCATTGTAGATCGCGTTCATGTCGGAAGG
>JBQCJO010000325.1:0-2327 GCA_051952735.1 Rhizomicrobium sp. | reverse complement strand
AGCCTGCGGCTGACGCTGCGCAGTTGCTCTTCGATGCGCTTGTAGGCGCTTTGCGCTTCCGACTCGCTGCGCGAGACGCTGTCGAGCATCGCCACGCTCTCGCGCGCGGCCGGGGTGACGGGCGCGGCATCGCGCATCGGCGTCATCTCCGCCACTTCGGCGAAGGTGCGCATGATGCGCCGGGTCAGCCATTCGCCGACCGACAGTCCTTCACGCCTCGCCGCTGCGCGCGCCGCTTCCCGGGCCTCGGGAGGTATTCCGGCGACGTTCCACGGGAGGTCGGGCTGCATTTCTTGATTCGCCATCTGCCGTACCCCCAGTGAAGGTATCGGCGCCTAGATATTGTGTAAAGAAAACAGGCCGGTCCGAGACACTGTATGTCCCCCTTTGACCCATTCACTCCACAGCTATCGTTGGACCCGCAGCGTTAATTCGGGGTTAGCGGGGCTCGGCGACACCCGCGCGGACGAGTTCGGGTCCGAGGCGGCCGGTGGCCCATGTCCATGCCATCCGGAAGTCGGAGAACAGCGACCATAGCGGGTAGGTGAAGGTGGCCGGCCTGTTCCGCTCGATGAAGAAATGCCCGAACCACGCGAAGCCATAGCCGCCGAACAGTGCGGCAAGCGCAAACCAGCCATTGCCGGTGACCGCCAGCGCGGCCAGCGAAGCGAGGGCGACGGCGGTTCCCGCATAGTGGATCGCGCGCGTCTGCGGCTGGGCATGCTCGCGCAGGTAATAGGGCCAGAAGTCCGAATAGCTTTCGATCGGCTGGTTGGTCTGCATCGCACTACCTCTTGGGCTTGTGCTTCGGCTTTGGCGGCTTGACCAGTGTAGCGCCGGGCGGCGGCGGTGTGGAGGCGGCACCCGCGGCCTTGGGGCTGTCATAGCTTTGCACCGAACGCTGCGAGGCCTGCAGATCCGGCGGCGGAAGGCCCATGTCGGTCGCGAAAAGCTGAGTCACATAGACGGTGTCGCCGTTCACCGCCGCGCCGATGCCGGTGCGGTCGTAAGACGGATAAGCGAGGTTCTGCTTGTGGGCCTCGCTCGCGAGCCAGCCGTCCACGAACTCGCGCGCGAACTTGTCGGGATCGACGCCGATCTGCGGCGTGTAATGCTCGGCCGCGATGTTCTCGCCGAGCAGGCCCTGAAAGCTCGCATCCTTGTCCATGACGATGCTGGCGGTCGTCGTTCCGTCGGGCGCGGCATGCGCCAGATAGTTCTTCGCCGCCATGTCCTCGCTCTTCTGCCGCGCGACGCCGACGAGCTCGGAGTCGAGCCTGAGAGGTTTCGCCTTCGGATCGATCTTCATCCGCTCGGCGTCGATCAGGTCGTCGATGCGTGCTTCCAGCGCCGCCATCTGCGTGTGCGGATCGGGCGGGGGCGGAAGCTTTTTGCGCGGCGCGGCCGAAAAAAGGCCGCCGCCATTCGCGCAGCCCGCAAGCAGGAGCAGCGCGCACGACGCCGCGAGGAAGCGTGCCTTTTGCATCCGGGCTATTGCAGAATCTCGAACAAGCCCGCCGCACCCATGCCGCCGCCGATGCACATCGTCACGACGCCGAGCTTCGCCTTGCGGCGGCGACCCTCGATCAAGAGATGTCCCGTCATGCGCGCGCCCGACATGCCATAGGGATGGCCGATGGAAATCGCGCCGCCATCCACGTTCAGCTTGTCGTGCGGAATGCCGAGCTTGTCGGCGCAGTAAAGCGTCTGGCTTGCGAACGCTTCGTTGAGTTCCCAGATATCGATGTCGGAAACCTTGAGACCGTGCCGTTCCAGCAAACGCGGCACAGCAAAAACAGGACCGATACCCATTTCATCCGGCTCGCAGCCGCACACCGCGAAGCCACGGAAGATGCCCATCGGCTTGATGCCGCGCTTGGCCGCGACCGCGCCGTCCATCACCACGCAAGCCGATGCGCCGTCGGAGAACTGCGAGGCGTTCCCCGCGGTGATGTATTTGCCGACCTTCACTTCCTGTCCGCCCTGGAACACCGGCTGCAGTGCTTTGAGGCCTTCCAGCGTCGTATCCGGGCGATTGCACTCGTCGCGATCCACCGTGTAGTCGACGACCGATTCCTGCTTCGTTGCCTTGTCGATGTGCTTCATCTTCGTCTTCATCGGCACGATCTCGTCGGCGAATTTCTGCGCTTGTTGCGCGGCGGCGGTGCGGCGCTGGCTTTCCAGCGCGTATTCGTCCTGGCGTTCGCGCGAAATCTTGTAGCGCTCGGCCACGATCTCTGCCGTCTCGATCATCGCCATCCACAGCGCCGGCTTCACCTGCATCAGATGTTCTTCGGTGATGTTCTTGGTGTTCATGCCGCCCATCT
>JBQCJO010000324.1:0-2793 GCA_051952735.1 Rhizomicrobium sp. | reverse complement strand
GGTGAGAACGCAGCGCGCATCTTCCTCTTTCACGAGGACGCAACTCGCGTCAGCTTCTTTGGTGAGAACACAGCGGGCTTCTTCATCGGCCTTGTGCGGGAGGCAGCGTGCTTCGGCTTCGTCTTTCACGAGCACGCAGCGGGCGTCGGCTTCCTTGGTGAGGACGCAACGGCCGGCTTCTTCCTTGTGGAGAACGCAGCGGGCTTCCTCTTCCGCCTTCACCAGCACGCAACGCGCGGCTTCGGCTTCCTTCGTCAGCACGCAACGCGCGGACGCTTCTTCTTTGTGCAGAACGCAACGCTCTGCGGATTCTTTAACGAGTACGCACCGGCCACCCATAGCCCCTGTCTCCCTTTGGTACAGAAGACGACAAATGAACCTAAGGCTTCGGCGGTGCAATGGCGAAAATATGGTTTTACTTTGTTAACCATAATATTCGTTATGGTTAGCAAGGAAGCAATTCGCAGGGAGCATTTGGCCTGCGGAAATTCTCCGGGGCCTAGTCTTTCTTAGGAGCGAATCAGAATTTGATCTCGTTTGATTCGTAGAGGTGCATGGCGCCGGGATCGGCGGCCAGTTCCTGCAACCGCTTCCACATCGCCTGCGATTCCGGCACCCGAAAGTGCGTCTTCAGCGCCGCCTCATCCGCCCAGCGCTCGATGAAATGCAAGGTCAGCGGATTGTCCGCATCTATCGAGACATCATGGCTGATGCACCCCGGCTCATCGCGCGAGCGATGCACATGCTCGCGCGAGACGCGGAGCATTTCATCGAAGGTTTCGGGTTTCGCCATAACGCGGCCGGTGACGAGGATCATGGGAACTCCCTGGTTGCATTCCGTAGCCGGAACCATCGTCTTCTCCCCTCATTTAGTGGGGGCGGAAGCTGTCGGATGCGGGCCGTACAGAAAGGTGACACATGAGACGGCTTCATACTGCACTTGGATTGAGTTCGTGCCTCGCACTCGCAGGCGCGATGTTGATGGTGCCAACGATATCCAGCGCCCAGACTGTCGAACGAACCTACGTGGCCTGCAACGCGGGCGGCGACTGCTGGCGAGTCCACAAGGTTTATGCCTACGGGGCGGACGAACCGATCACCTACTACAACTCCGATTGGTACGCCGCGCATGAGCATGATGCGCGATATCACTGGATGGCCGACCCGGCCGATGATCGCGGTTATTATGTGGAAGGCCGCTGGCACGATGATCCGGGCGCTCGCGCGGTGAAGGTCGGTGTGGCAGGCGCCACCATCGGCGCGGCAATCGGCTGTGTCGTGACGCTTCCGATCGGCTGCGCGCCGGGTGCGGGAGTTGGTGCCGCCATCGGTGGCGGAACGGGCGCTGTCGCGGGCGCAGCTTCGACACCCCAGCCTCACAACTAGTCCAAACCAAGTGACCTCGGAAGAAGGGCTGGAATTGTCCGGCCCTTCTTTCGGTCGCTTAGGGCAGTTCGCGGCGACGCGACCGGTGATGAGGACTATGTTGCCAGCCTAATGCGGCCACACCGCATAGGCGAGCGCGGCAGCAGCGATAAACATCGCGATCCATCCCGGCTGCACGCTGCGCAGCGCCCACAGGTTCATCAACCCCGAGAGCGCAAACACCGGCACGATGAAAAACAGCCACGCCGGATCGGCGGTGCCGCTCCGCGCTTCATAGATCAGCATAGCGCCAACGCCGAACCATGCGACGGACGCCAGATGCAGGATGCCGCGCAACAACCGCTGCCGCGCGCGCGGCTTGAGGAAGGGAATGTCGGCGGCGAGCAAAGGCTGGATCAGAAAGCGCTCACCGAGAAACGAATGGCCGATCGCGGAGATGATCGCCGCGATGCCAGAGAGATAGAGAGCCCAAATCATAGTCGCACTCAAGACACCTTATCTTTGAGCCAAGACGACAACCCTGCATCCAAAACCATCTTTGAGAGGCGCGCGGGCCCAATCAAAGTTACTTCGTCGCCAGCCTTATCGCCCTTTATGGTCCCCGTGTGCCACACAAAGAACATTCGGTCGTATGCAGCGCTGTCGTCGAATTTTTTCGTGTAATCGGACAATCCTGCGGCATTCGCTTGTGACTTAATCTGGACGAAAGCTCGCTCGCCCGTCGTCGGAAGAACGAGTTCCAAATCGACAGTTTTCTGCATGCGTCCTACGACATTGATCCGGCGCCAGCCACTGCTCGCGAAAACGAGATCGACAAGCAATTCGAAATCTTGCCACGTTAGCAGACGCAAAAGGCCTTCCAGCGCCCTGACCAAATCTCGCTCGGCCGCTTCAGCGGCAGCAATTTCGGGCGACAAAGCATCGTTCAGCTTCCGAAGAAGATAATCAGCCGCTTTGACCTGGCAGATGGTTCCGCGAAACATCTGCACCTTCAGCAAATTGCCGGATAGTTTGTCAGTGCTTAAGCTAATGCCACTCCTGCTAGCGTGGTGCCAACCATCAACAGTTTTTCGCAAATGGCGTCCATCGGACAGAATCTCAACACCATCTGCTGGGCGACACCAATACAGGAAGCCACCAACAAAAGTTATGAAGATGGTTTTGTCGCTTGCCTCATAGAACGTCTGAATTTGATTGACGTCTCTCGTAGCGGCACCCGCATCGCCGCGTATTTCATTCCAAACCTTCCAAACACTTTCCCAATCACCCGCAGCCGCGAGTTCATGCGGAGTTTCCTTATAGCCAAACTTAATCGTGCCGTTATCCAGACACTCCTTTTCCCACTCGCCGCCAGTGCCGAGTTTGATAAAGTATATTGCTGTTGCTGTTATCGGCTGCACTGCGCCA
>JBQCJO010000323.1:0-6230 GCA_051952735.1 Rhizomicrobium sp. | reverse complement strand
CAGCCGGAGCAGTCCTACTCCGAGCGTCAGCTCTATGAAGCGGCCCTCGCCCGCATGGCACGCGAAGTGGCGGCCGTCGAGAAGACCGACGAGCCGACTGCCGTGAAGCGCGTCGAAGGCATGCTGCTGAAGAAGGCGGCGTAACGCTTCATCTCACGAATACGCGCGAAAGGCCCGGTACTAAGCACCGGGCCTTTTGTTTAGGGATGCCGGGGAGCAACCGATGTTGACTGAACTGTCGGCGCAGCCGAGGGTGCCAACCACTTTGAAATATAAAAGCCAACGACGGCACCTATGACTGCTACCACTATAACAGCGATTAGGATCCGAGCGAGATTCCAGCCAAAAAACATGTTGGACATGCCGGTAATTCGATCGCTTATGGCTTTATCTTCTTGGGAGCGTAGCGTTGCTTCTTTTTCAAGATTGTCGCTTAAACGAGTGACATTGCGACTGGTCTCGCTCACCACTTGTTTCAAGTCTCCTAAATCGGACTTGAAGTCATCGCGCCAAGTCTTGTCGTTGGCGATGTCGGTCTTTAACGCTGCCAATTCTCGACGCGTGTCATTCAACTGCTCCTGAAGACCATTTAAATCAGCAGGTTGATATTTGCTGATGAGATCCACCAAATCATCGGGGAAATCGTTTATCTCTTCTGGAGGAGCGACCGAATAATCGGAGAGTTCATCGTCTCTCAACACGTGAAACATTGCAGCAATCAATTTTCTTCCTGGACGCAACTGGTAGCGAGTCGACGAAAAGTTGTGCATTCCAACAACAAGGACACCTTTGTATTCCGGATCAACGGATAAACCTCCCAAAACGCTTATGCCGCCGTGAGCCATCTTGCGCTTTGGGATGAGTGTCGCGATCATATTTCGAGGTAGATTGAGACGCTCTTTGGTCAAAACAAAAACTGTCTCGCCGGGAGCGATATATCTTTCCTCTTCCGGAATGGCCGAAATCGCCTTCGGTTGCCCAAACTCTGCCTTGAGAACGCGGTCACCGAGGTGAAAGTCGTACTTAACCGACTCGACGCTGTTCAAGTCACCACCAACTATAAAGGAGCCATTCTCAACGGCTTCTTTCAGTTTCAGCCCCGACACCACTATAGCCATATTGGTGGCGCCCTCAGATTCTCTTGAAGAAACCAGATTATGGGTACTGAACTGAGTCAACCTGCTACTCCTTCGGCTTGCCTGCGATTCACAAGGGAATCAGACAACCCTCTGATTAGAACATATAGAGAACAATTCTGCAATCATGTTCTCTTGCAAGGGAGCTGGACTGGTACGGGTAAGAGACCGCACTTGATAGAAGATTACCTCTGTGCCGGCCGCAGATCCGGCACGATCTCGATGTCGTCCGGCGAGGCGATCTCGATCTCGGGGCCGTTGTGCCACTCCACAATACCGCGCACGCGGATCGTCTTGCCCGCATAGCCCGCAGGGTCGATGCCGGCGGCGCGGAAGCTCTTCATGTCCTCCGGCGAGATCGTTGCGGTGAAATCGCGTTTCCAGTCGGCGCCGAAATTCAGATAACCGCGCGACTTCACGGCCGCGCTGGCCACCTTGCCCTCGACGACCTGGAATGTCGCCAGATCGCGGGCATTCACCTGATCCGCCCGCCGGATCGCATATTGCGGAAGCGCCCAAAGGCCCACATGGCGCGCACGCGCGTCGGCTTCGGCCGCATAAAGCTCTTTCACGCACTCACGCCGGTCCGGCTCGATCGCGACGCGCGCGAGCCCCTTCTTCAGCATCACGGTCTGCAGCCAGACTTCGCCGTCATCCACCATGAAGAGCTGCCCGCGCGTGCGGCCATAACGATCGCGCTTCGGCACGGCAGCCGCCGCCGTGACCAGGTGGCCCGCCGCCAGATCGCTCAAGGTAGAGATCGCCTGCTGCGCGATATCCTCCGGCGCGTGATCGCGCGCGCCACCGGGTAGCAACACACCCTCGAGCTTGAGCGCGCGGCCGTCCGTCGCCACCAGAACGCCGTTGATCTCGACTCGGTTGATCGCCAAGTCTGGAATCTCCACCGGCGGCGCGCAGGCCGGCAGCGCCAAAGCCCGAGCCGCGGACATGGCCAGAAAGAGGATTGTTAAAATGCATTTCATCAACCGACCTTGCCCCGTCCGCTCTCGCCGGGAAAGCTGAACCTGCGCAAATGGTTGCCGCGCCGTACAAACGCATTTCGGCTCGTGTGCAGCCCATCGCCAGACGCATGACCAGCCATGCGTCACGAAGAATCGAACTGCCTTCAACTGGCCGCAATCACAGAACAAGTCTATGACGTCGGCGATGACGGAGGGCGTCATGGATCGTCGTTTCTATTTGTTGAAGGCAGGCGTGCTGACGCTGGCGATTGTTGCCGCCGGTATCACCACGGGCTTCCAGATGGACAAGCTGTCGGCGAACCTCGATAGCGTCCATTACAGCGCCAGCATCTACGCCGATGCCCAAACGCATCGCGCCACGCATGCGTTCTCGCACGCGGTCGGCACGCTCATGGATTGGATGCGCGGGCGCTAGGCCTTCACCGCTTTAAGGCTCACGCCTTTGGGCGGCGGCATGTTGTCGGGCACGAAGAAGTCCGGCATCAGGTCCTTCGTCGGATCGACGCGATATTGATCGAAATCCGTCACGCCGTTTGCGGCGAGGAAAGTATCGTCGATCAGGAAATTGCCGGTGAAGTCTTTCGCCTTCTTGTTGAAGATCATATAGGCGGCGTTCGCCAGAATTTTAGGCGTCCGGCAATGTGCCATGCCTTCGTCGCCGGCCAATGCATTGCGGATCGCCGCCGTGGCGACGCCGGTGCGCGGCCACAACGCATTGAAGGCAATGCCTTCGTCCGCGAACTCTGCCGCCATCCCCAGCACGCACATGCTCATGCCGTATTTCGCCATCGAGTAGGCGGTATGCCCGGCGAACCATTTCGGATTCATGTCCAGCGGCGGCGAGAGATTCAGCACATGCGGATTTGCAGCCTTCTTCAGATACGGAATGCAGGTGCGGCTGACCAAATAGGTGCCGCGCGCGTTGATCCCGTTCATCAGGTCATACCGCTTCATGTCGGTCTGCATGGTACCGGTGAGCGAAATGGCGCTGGCGTTGTTCACGCAGATATCGATGCCGCCAAACTTCGCTGCGGTCTGGTCCACGGCCGCCTGCACCTGCTCCTCGAAGCGGATGTCACACACGATCGGCAGCGCCTTGCCGCCCGCTTTCTCGATGTCTTCCGCCGCCGTGTAGATCGTACCGGGCAGCTTGGGATGAGGTTCCGCGGTTTTGGCGGCGACGGCCACGTTCGCGCCGTCGCGCGCGGCGCGCAGCGCAATCGCCAGACCGATGCCACGCGACGCGCCGGAGATGAAGAGCGTCTTGCCTTTCAGCGACATGGGATTCCTCCCTTGCTTAGTGGGTTCCAAACCTGAGCCGCCGCCGCGATCGCACGGGTTTGGATCCTGCGATCAATTCGGCGAACCATTCCAACCCTTCGACATGGCGGCAGATGATGGCAAGCGCGCCGGTCAGCGGCACCGCGAGGAACAGTCCGCCCACGCCCCACACCAGGCCCCAGAAGGTCAGCGAGAGGATGATCGCAAACGGCGAAAGATCGAGCGTGCGACCCAGCATCACCGTCTCCAGCACGCTCGTCAGGAAAAAGTGCACGGCAAAGAGCACGATGGCGATGATGAGCGCCGGTGCGAAGGCGCCGAACTGCGCGAACGCCATCAACGCCGGCAGCACCACGCCAATGGCGCCGACGGTCGGGATATAGGTGAGAATGAACATCGCCAACGCCCAGAACGCGGCGAAGTCTACACCCATGATCGCCAACATCGCGTAAGTGAATACCGCCATGACGGCGCTCGCTAACGTGCAAACGCCAAGATAGGTCTGCACCTGATGGCCGATGGCGCGCACCACGGCTTCGCCCTCCGCTTCGGTGTTGTTCTTCTGGAGCCGCGCGATCTTCTCCGGGATGTGGCCCTGTTCCGCGAGCAGGAAGCCGACATAGATCAGGATCAGCGTCAGATCGAGCAGCGTGTTGCCGATGGAGGCTGCGGCCACGCCGAGGAACCCACGCACGCTTTCATTGCCGGCGAGCGCTTTCACGTTCAGTTCCGGGATCAGATTGCCAAGAGGAAGCTTGGTGTGGATCAGGGCCTGGATCTTCGCGGCATAGACCGGCGCCTGCGTCGCCACATCTGCGGCCTGGTTGGCCAAGACAAGCGCGGTAAACCACAGCGCCAGTATGATAATGGCAAACGCCGCCGACCACGCCATGAAAGGCGGCAGCTTCTTGCGCTCCATATAGCTGACCAACGCGTTGATGACCGCCCACAGCAGCAGCGCGAAGACAAGCGGCACGAAGAAGTCGCGGCCCACCACCAGCAGCGCCAGCGCGATGGCGCCGCTGACGAGCCAGTTGCTCATGCTCTGATTATTGACTTTCATAGCCACGGCGACGCTCCCCCGAACGCGAAATTCAGACCGTTTGATACCATTCCACGCCGTCCTTGTCCGGCGTGCGCTTGATCTTGCCGCGTTTCCGCAGGCAATTCAGATGCGCGATGCTCTCGCCCGTGGCCATGCCGTAGTTGCCCGCGGTGATTTTGGCGCGAAAGAGCGCGGGAAACACGTCCACCGCGCGCTTGGGCTCGCGACATAGCTCCAGCAGCTTGGCCATGCCTTCTTCGTGACCGGCAATCAGAGCCTCCAGCCGCTCATGCGCGCCGCGGAACGGCGAATTGTGTGCAGGCAGAACAAAGATGTCCGCCGGCAACAGCTTCCGAAGCTTCTCGCAACTGTCGAGCCATTCCTGCAGCGGATTGCCTTCGGGTTCCGTCGGAAAGACGCTGACGTTGGATGAGATGCGCGGCAGTAATTGATCGCCGGAGATGAAGGTGTTGTCTTCGCGGCTCCACAGGCATGCATGCTCGGGCGCATGGCCGCGGCCCACCACGATTTCCCATGTCCGCTTGCCGATCTGGATGCGCTCGCCTTCCTCGATGCGGCGATAGGCGTTCGGCAGGCGATAAACGCCTTTCCCGAACCCGCCGAAGCGCGTGCGATAAAGCTCAAGCTGCTCTTCCGGAAAACCGGCCGCGCGATAGAAGCG
Source organism: Rhizomicrobium sp. (assembly GCA_051952735.1). GTDB lineage: Bacteria > Pseudomonadota > Alphaproteobacteria > Micropepsales > Micropepsaceae > Rhizomicrobium. Next base: position 1,103 of record JBQCJO010000323.1, on the reverse strand, counting down.
CAAACCTTCCTCCGGCGCTTCCTGCCCGGTATCGGCACAGAGATTGCGGCACATCAGATAATCGGTGCGCGTCATCCAGAGTTCGACATTGAAGCGGCGCACAAGCCATCCGGCCAGCCCGACATGATCGGGGTGAAGATGCGTAACGATCACCCGCTTGATCGGCCGTCCGCCCATTGCGCCGGCGAAAAGCTCTTTCCAGGCATTGGCCGTCGTCTCGTCGCGGATGCCGCTGTCGACGACGGTCCAGCCGTCACCGTCTTCCAGAAGCCAGAGGTTGATGTGGTTGAGCTGCATCGGCAGCCGCATGCGGATCCAGTGGATGCCCGGCGCTATCTCGATGGTCTTGCCGAGTTCCGGACGCGTGTCGCCGAAGGGGTATTCCAGAGTATCGCCCGGCCGGGGCGGGGCTTCCGCTTCGCTCAACACTGCATCCTTTGTGGAATAGGTCCTCATTCGACTATGAACGGCCCCGGCGAACGGTCAAGCGCGCTCTTACACCGTATTGGCGGCTTTCCGCAGTTGCCGCGGCGTTACGCCTGTATAAGGTGAACCCACGCCACGCCGGATCAACGGAATCACATGACATCTGCGAACACACGCACGCGCTACGGCACCGTCGCCATGACCCTGCATTGGATCATTGCGGCGCTCGTCCTCACCAATCTCTATCTGGGCCTGTCCTTCGATACCTATCCCAAGGGCGATCCGACGCTGTTTCAGGTGGTGCAGATTCACAAATCCATCGGTCTCAGCGTTCTGGTGCTCAGCATCGCGCGCCTTGTCTGGCGCCTTATCAATCCGGTGCCGCCGCTGCCCGCGAGCATGAGCCCGGCGCTGAAGTTCATCGCCCACGCGACGCACTATCTGCTCTATTTCCTCATCATCGCGATCCCGTTGTCCGGTTGGGCGATGGTGTCGACATCACGGCTCGGCCTGCCGACATCCTGGTTCGGGTTGTTCGACTGGCCGAATATCGGTTTCATTTCGAACATGCCGCTCGACCAGAAGCGCTCCCTGCACGAACCGCTGGAAGCGATCCATATGTATCTGGCCTGGTCCGCGATCGTCCTGCTCGTGATTCATGTGGCAGGCGCGCTCTG
>JBQCJO010000322.1:0-8583 GCA_051952735.1 Rhizomicrobium sp. | reverse complement strand
TAGCGTTTCGTCCGCCGCGTCTTCCGTCATGTGATCCTCGAGCTCGTCGAGGAAACGGTTCCAGGACGCGGTGTGGCTTTCGCGTTCGTCCAGCACGCGGCGGATATGCGCGGCAATCGGCACATAGCGGATCAGCAGGCGCGCGAAGATGCGCTTGCGCTCGTCGGTTTCTTCCGCGGCGAAGCGCTTGCCGTTATCTGTGAGCTTGATGTCACCGCCTTCCAGATCGGCGAGGCGCATCATCTGCGCGGCTTCCGCGACGGGGAAGAGTTCGTCGATCTCGAATTGCAGCTCGCTGGCGATTTCCGGAAGGTCGGCCTTGCCGTTGTAAGGCGCTGCCGCCACAGCTTCGAGCAGGCCCGCGATGGAGTTGGCGGAGACGCGGTGCAGGATCGTGCCCATCGTCGCGCGTTCGGTGCGCTGAGCTGCGCGGCGCGCCGTCATTTCGGCATAGATGCGTTCCACCAAGGCGGTGAACGCCGGATCGTTGCGGTCGCGCGGCTGGCGCAGCGGAATCGGAATCTCGCTGACGATCTTGCCGGGATTGGTGGAGAACAGGCACACGCGGTCGCACATCAGCACCGCTTCCTCGATGTTGTGCGTGACGAGGATGATGCCCTTCATCGGCAGATCGCCTTCCGACCACAACTCGATGAGGTCGGTGCGCAGGTTCTCGGCTGTCAGCACATCGAGCGCCGAGAACGGCTCGTCCATCAGGAGAATGTTGGGATGCACGACGAGCGCGCGCGCGAAGCCGACGCGCTGGCGCATGCCGCCGGACAATTCGCGCGGATAGGCGCTCTCGTAGCCGTCGAGACCGATAAGGTCGATCGCTTCCAGCGCGCGCTTGCGGATTTCCTCCGCCGGAAGGCCGAGTGCTTCCAGACCGAGCTGCACATTCTCCAGAACGGTCAGCCAGGGAAACAGCGCGAAGCTCTGGAACACCATGGCGATGCCGCTGGCGGGACCATCGATATTGTTGCCGAGATATTTCGCGGAGCCGCCGCTGGGCGACGACAGACCGGCAATGATGCGCAGCAGCGTGGATTTGCCGGAACCGGAGCGGCCAAGCAGGCCCACGATCTCGCCCTGTTTCACGGTGAGATTCACATCGTCCAGCACCAGCAATTCGCTGCCGCCGGGGCGCGGGAAAGCGCGGCGGATGTCTTTCAGTTCGAGAAGCGCGTTCATGGTCTTCTCCTTCTCACGTCAGCCGGAACTTGCGTTCGGCATACCAGTAAAGCGGTCGCCAGAAGATGCGGTTGATGATGCTCACAAGGATAGCCATCACGGCGGTGCCCAGAACAACGCGGTGGAAATCCCCGGCCACGCTTGCGCGCTGGATATAGTCGCCCAGTCCATGCGCATGCAGCGTGCTGTGGCCCCAGTTCACGAACTCCGTCACGATGGCGGCGTTCCACGATCCGCCGGACGCGGTGATCGCACCGGTGACATAGAAGGGAAACACCGCAGGCAGCGCGATCTTCTTCCACCACAGCCAGCCCTTCACGCCGAAATTGCTGCCCGCATCGCGCAGATCGCGCGGCAGGCCGCTCGCACCCGCAATGACATTGAACAGGATGTACCATTGGGTGCCGAGCACCATCAGCGGCGACAGCCAGATGTCCGGATTGAGATGGAAGCCGACAATCAGCGACACGGCGAGCGGAAACAGAAGATTGGCGGGGAACGCGGCGAGGAACTGCGCGATCGGCTGCACGACCTGCGCAAGCTTCGGGCGTAGGCCCACATAAATGCCGACCGGGGTCCAGATCGCGCTGGCGAGCGCGATCAGAACGAAGACGCGGATCATCGTGATGAAGCCGAGCGCGAAGGCGTTGAGGACTTCGCTCCACGGCAAGGCCGCGGCGGAGAATGAATAGATGCGCCACGCCGCGAATGTCAGGACGGCGAACACGAAGGCGATCCAGGCCGCATCGGCGGCGCGCGACGCGATGGGGCTGACGCGCTCCACGCGCTGCCCGAAGGATGGCGGGCGCAAGCTGTAGGTCCAGCGCATGAAGCGGTCCGCCGGCGCGCCCATCACATCGAAGATGCTGGAACGGCGCAGCATGGTCAGCATCCAGCTTTCCGGTTCGTCTTCGCTCTGCTCTTGATCGACCCGGAAGCGGAACGCCCAGGCGACCAGCGGGCGGAACATGAGCTGGTCGTAGATCAGGATCACGATCAGCATCGCGCCGATGGCCCAGAAGATCGCATTGAGATTCTGATGCGCGATGGCGAGCGCGATATAGGAGCCGATGCCGGGCAGGGCGATGGACGTGTGGCCGACGCTGATGGCTTCGGATGCCACCACGAAGAACCAGCCGCCGGACATGCTCATCATCATGTTCCAGACCAGCGACGGCATCGCGAACGGCACTTCGATCCGCCAGAACCGGGCCCAGCCATTCAGGCCGAACATGCGCCCCGCCTCGATCATCTCCGGCGGCACCGTCCGGAGCGACTGGTAGAAGCTGAAAGCCATGTTCCAGGCCTGGCTGGTGAAGAGGGCGAAGACGCAGGCCAACTCGGCCCCGAAAATCCGCCCCGGCGACAGCGACAGGAAGAACACCACCGTGATCGAGATGAAGCTCAGGATCGGGACCGACTGCAGGATATCGAGCAGGGGAATCAGCAGGCTGCCGGCGCGGGCGCTTTTCGCGGCCAGGGTCGCGGAGGTGAAGGTGAAACCGAGCGACACCACCATGGCGATCAGCATCCGCAGCGCGGTGCGCAGCGCGTATCCGGGCAGATAGGACGGATCGAGCGATAAGGGCTGGGACGACAGGACCGCCAGCGGCTGACCCAGCATCCGGCTCGCCTGGGCGAAAGCCACCACGAAACCCAGCACCAGCACGGCGGCCAAGAGGTCCCACCCGCCGGGCAACAGGCGGCGTGCCTCGATCGAAATGGGCGGCAGGATCTTCATATCCGGCAAGCCTTCGAGGGGTGGTGGGTCGTATGCGGAAGCGCGGTCGGACAGCAGATCGCGCCCGGCTTTGAACCACTCCAAAGGGTTCCGGGGAAGCGGATTTTTGTGAAGCTTGCGATAGCCGATTGCCGCAGCTTGCACGCGCCGGGACGGCGGCCGGATAGGGGAAAATAAGCCCGTTCCCCCGTATTGCGCCGCCGCGCAAAATCAGCGTAAAACATTGGAAACGAAGCAGAAAGCGGCGGTTTTACGCCATTTTCTTGCACCTCGTTTTAGAGTTAGCGGACCGTACAAAACGGGCGGAGCGGCGATCCGGCGATGATCGAAGAAGCGCATATCGAAGTTGCAGGCGGAGATTTCTCCGCTCGCGATTTCGCGCGCGTCGATCTCGCACACGCTTCTTCCCTCGGTTTGCCGCTGGCGCAGCTTCTCCTCCTTAGCTGCCCCTAGGCGTCGGCTGCTCGTGAGATCGGGCGGACGTTTAGGGGACCAATTTGGCGAAGGGAGTCGATTGAAGCCGCTGGATGCGGCAAACGAAGGAAGAAGACTATGACCACCACGAACACGCAAAAACCCGAACGCATAAAAATATTCGACACGACGTTGCGCGATGGCGAGCAATCGCCCGGCGCCGCGATGACGCATGAAGAAAAAATCGAAGTCGCCGAACTTCTGGATGAAATGGGCGTCGATATCATCGAAGCCGGTTTCCCGATTTCGTCGCAAGGCGACTTCGATGCCGTAAACACGATTGCGAAGCGCACGAAGAATGCCGTGATCTGCGGATTGTCGCGCGCCGGATTGAAAGACATCGACCGCGCCGCGGAAGCGCTCAAGCCGTCGAATCGTTTCCGCATTCACACGTTCATTTCCACCAGTCCGGTTCACAAGAAGCACAAGCTTCAGATGGGCCCGAACTCCGTGATCGAAGCGATCGCGGCGTCGGTGGGACATGCCCGCCGCTTCACCGACGACGTGCAATGGTCGCCGGAGGATTCGACGCGGACAGAGCGGGATTTCCTGTGTTTTGCGGTCGAAACGGCCATCGCGAACGGCGCCACCACGATCAATATTCCCGACACGGTGGGCTATTCCACGCCGCAGGAATTCTACGAGATGATCGTGGATCTCAGGAACCGCGTGCCGAATATCGACAAGGCCACCATCGCCACGCATTGCCACAACGATCTCGGTTTGGCCGTGGCGAATTCCCTGGCCGGCGTATTGGCCGGCGCGCGCCAGATCGAATGCACGATCAACGGCATCGGTGAACGCGCGGGCAACGCGGCGCTCGAAGAAGTCGTGATGGCCTTGAAAGTGCGCGGCGACATCATGCCGTTCACGACGGGCATCAACACGGCGTTGCTGTCGCGCGCATCGAAACTCGTTTCGAACGTCACCGGCTTTCCGGTGCAGTACAACAAGGCCATCGTCGGCAAGAACGCCTTCGCGCATGAGAGCGGCATCCATCAGGACGGCATGCTGAAGAATGTCGAGACGTATGAGATCATGCGTCCCGAAGATGTCGGCGTGCATTCCTCGTCGCTCGTCCTGGGCAAGTTGTCCGGCCGCCATGCGTTCAAGGACAAGCTGGAAGCCCTGGGCTACGAGCTGGACGACAAGTCGTTCCAGGAGGCGTTCAAGCGTTTCAAGGATCTGGCCGACAAGAAGAAACACGTCTTCGACGAGGACATCGTGGCGCTGGTCGACGACGAGGTGATGCGCGGCAGCGACAAAATCCTCATCCGGGCCCTTCGCGTCACGTCTGGCATTAACGTCCCGCCTTCTGCGGAGCTGACGCTTTCTGTGGATGGTCAGGACAAGACCGCAAAGACCACAGGCGACGGCCCGGTCGATGCGATATTCAACGCCATTCGCGAGCTTTACCCCCACGAGGCCAGCCTGCAGCTCTTCCAGATCAAGTCGGTCACGGAGGGGACGGACGCGCAGGCCGGCGCGAGCGTGAGGCTCGAGGAGAACGGGCGCACCGTCACCGGGCGCGCGGCGGACACCGACACGGTGCTGGCCGCTGCGAACGCCTATGTGAATGCGCTCAACAAGCTTTTGGTGAAACGTGAAAAAAGGGCGCCGGAGACTTTGACCGTCGCGCGATGAAATCGTTACCCCGGCGTTAACCATCGCCGGGGTACATTTCTGCGGGACGGGCAGCAAAGGGCGGCCCGGAAGGGAACAGGCAGGCATACATGTTCGGCAGTCTTCTCGGCGTTCTGTCGAGCGATATGGCAATCGACCTCGGAACCGCGAACACGCTGGTTTACGTCAAAGGACGCGGCATCGTTTTGAACGAGCCGTCGGTGGTCGCCACGATCAGCTCTCGCACCGGCAAGAAAACCGTCCGCGCCGTCGGCAATGACGCCAAGATGATGCTGGGCCGCACGCCCGGCAACATCGAGGCGATCCGCCCGATGCGCGACGGCGTCATCGCGGATTTCGAAGTCGCGGAAGAGATGATCAAGCACTTCATCCGCAAGGTGCATAACCGCCGCTCCTTCGCCAACCCGATGATCATCGTCTGCGTGCCTTCGGGTTCGACGGCGGTGGAACGCCGCGCGATTCAGGAATCGGCATTGTCTGCCGGCGCGCGCCGCGTGTTCCTCATCGAGGAACCGATGGCGGCAGCGATCGGTGCCGGTCTTCCGGTATCCGAACCGACGGGCTCCATGGTCGTCGATATCGGCGGCGGCACGACGGAAGTGGCCGTGCTCTCGCTGGGCGGCATCGTCTATTCGCGCAGCGTGCGCGTGGGCGGCGACAAGATGGACGAAGCGGTCATCGCCTATATCCGCCGCCACCAGAACCTGCTCATCGGCGAAGCGTCTGCCGAGCGCATCAAGAAAGAGATCGGCACCGCCGCGCCGCCGGCCGAAGGCAATGGCGTGACGCTGGAAATCAAAGGCCGCGATCTTCTGAACGGCGTGCCGAAGGAAATCACCATCACGCAGCGCCATATCGCCGAAGCGCTGGCGGAACCCACCAGCCAGATCGTCGAAGCGGTGAAGGTTGCCCTCGAAGCGACGCCGCCGGAACTGGCGGCCGACATCGTGGACAAGGGCATCGTGCTGACGGGCGGCGGTTCGCTGCTCGCCAATCTCGATCAGGTTCTGCGCGAGGAGACGGGGCTGCCCGTTTCCATCGCGGACGACCCGCTCTCCTGCGTGGCGCTGGGCACCGGCCGCGTGTTGGAAAACACCAAGGGCATGAGACACGTTCTGACCACCGCATTCTAAAGTTCGCGCGAGTAGCCGATGGCGAATGGTTCGATGAGGTATACGCGGGGGCGGGGCAATGCTCAGCTTCCGCTTGCCATTGTCGCCGTTCTGGCCGTGGTGCTCGTGCTGCTCGGCAAGGCGCAATCGTCCTTGTTCGACCGCGCGCGCGCTTCTTTCACCGACTGGACGCGTCCGGCGCTGGAATGGGTGAGCACGCCGTTCGATAAGGCGTCCGCCTGGTTCGACGGTATCGGCGACATCTTTGTCGTCTATCAGGAAAACCAGCGGCTCAAGCAGGAGAATGCGCGGCTGCGCCAATGGCAGAGCGCGGCGCTTCTGCTCGATGAGCGGTTGAAGCGCTATCAGCTTCTTTTGAATGCGGTGCCGGATCCGGCGCTGAATGCGCGCACCGCGCGTGTCATCGGCCGCGCCAGCCATCCTTTCCTCGACACGATGATCATCGATGCGGGCAAGAGCCAGGGCATCAAGCCGGGGCAGGCGGTCGTGGATGCGCGCGGCATGATCGGGCGCATCTTCCTGTCGGGCGAGCGCACGTCGTGGGTGCTTCTGCTTACCGATCTGAACAGCCGCATTCCCGTCACGCTCCATCCCGGCAACATTCAGGCGATCATGGCGGGCGACAACACGCCCAATCCGACGCTCGAAACGCTGGCGACGACCACGCCGCCCAAGGCCGGCGATCAGGTGGTGACGTCCGGCGATGGCGGGCTGATCCCGCCGGGCATTCCCGTCGGCGTTCTGGTCGGCGGCAGCGGTGGTTTGCGCGTCGCGTTGCTGGCTGATGCCGCCGCAAGTCAGGACGTTCGCATTGTCGATTTCAAGCTGCCGCCCGAGCAGCCGCCGGCGCCGTCGCCCAGCGATCTACCGGCCACCGCCGCCGGGTTGAAGCCGGAGCCACCCGCTCCCGAACCTCCGCTACAGACCGCGCCGTTGCCGCAAACCGCGCCGGCCCCGCAATCAGGCGCTGGAGCGAAAACCATCGCACCGGTCAAACCTGCCGTGCCGGGTACGGCGCAGAAACCACCGCAAAAACCGCCGGCGGCGGATGACGGCGATACGCAGGATCAATGATCGCCATGTCGGATCGCATTGGCTGGTCATTCCGAAGCGCCGTGGGAGCATCCATCCCGTTTCTTTGCGCGCTTCTGGGCGTGATCGTATCCAACATTCCGGTATCGGTTCTGGGCACGCTGGTGCCGCCGCCGATGTTTGCGCTGATGCCGATCTATTTCTGGTGCCTTGTTCGTCCGGACCTCATGCCGCCTTTCGCCGTGTTCATCATCGGCGTGCTGCAGGATCTGCTGGGTGGCGGCGCGGCCGGCGTATGGACGCTGTCCTTCATCGCATCTTACGCCATCGTTGACCGGGAGCGGGATTCCTTCGCGGGGCTCGCCGGCATCGGCGCCATTCTGGGTTTCGCCGCCGCGATGCTGATCGCGGGCGCATCGGCCTATTTCATCACCGCGATCTACTACTGGCGCATGCCGCCGGTGGCGCCCATCGTGGTGGAGATCGCCATCAGTGTTGTTTTCTACATTCCCATTGCGCTGATCCTCGGCGTGATCCATCGTCGCCTTGTGGGCCCGCTCAGAGGCGATTTCTGATGCCCATTTTCGACCGCAAGGACAAAAGCCGTTACGCAACGTTCACACGCCGCACCCTTCTGGTGACCGGCGGCGTGAACGTCGTGTTCGCGGTGCTGGCGGGGCGTCTCTACCAGCTTCAGATCGTCGAAGGCGACGAGTTCATGACGCGCGCGGAAGAGAACCGCGTCAGCCAGCGCCTCGTGGCGCCGTTGCGCGGGCGCATTCTCGACCGCTTCGGCGTGGAGCTCGCCTCCAACCGCCGCAATTACCGCGTGCTCATCGTCGCCGAGCAGGCGACGGAAGGCGTGGATGCCGCCATCGAGACGATCGGCAAGCTGATCTATCTCTCGCCGCACCAGCGCGAAAAGGTGAAGCGCGACATCGCCGGCAACAAGCCTTTCGCGCCGGTGCCCGTGGCGGAGAACCTGTCATGGGACGAGTTCGCGCGCATCAATCTGCATCTTCCATATCTTCCCGGCATCCAGCCGGATGTGGGCGAAACGCGTTCCTACCCCTATGGCGCGGACCTCGCGCATATCCTGGGTTATGTCGCCGCGGTCTCGGCGGAGGAGCTCAAGAACGATCCCGATCCGTTGCTGAGCATCCCGGGATTTCGCATCGGCAAGCGCGGCATCGAGAAAGAGTTCGAAGCGGAGATCCGCGGCAAGGCGGGCTCCAGCCGTGTCGAAGTCAACGCTTATGGCCGCGTGATCCGCGAACTGGGGCACGATCCGGGCACCCCGGGGTCGGATGTGTTCCTCACCATCGATCAGAAGGTGCAGGAATTCGCCGCCCAGCGCCTGGGCGCCGA
>JBQCJO010000321.1:0-2309 GCA_051952735.1 Rhizomicrobium sp. | reverse complement strand
AAGAAGGTGTGGCCGAGGAAGTCGAACACGCCCGCCTGGATCTGACGGCCGATGATCTGCTTCTGGTAGGAGATCACGTCCACGACTTCGAGCGTGTTGGTATCGACGAGACGAAGGTCGAGGCCGACGTTCATCACATACATGTTGGCGCCCATCGTGCCCTTCAGCGAGTTCGTCGAAGCGCCCGCGCCGTCGGCGCTCGCACCCATCGAACGGATGTTGAAGTTCACTTCGGTGACGCCGCCGACGAGGTAATAGTCGGAACCGGGGATCGAGCCCGCGAAGATCTTGCGGTAGTCGCTGCCCTGCGGGCCGCTCTGCGCGCCGTCGCCGGAGATCAGTTTGTTGTTCGCGTACTTCAGTTCCATTTCGGCAACCGACGTATCGAAGCGCTCGACCAGCGGAACGCCCGCCTTGGAGAGCGCGCTCATCGCCATCAGGGCGGCGCCCTGCGTGATTTCGCGGCCGGAGTTGTCCGAGCTGATCTTGCCCGTGTAGTCGGCGATCTGGCCCACCGCGATGCGCACCGGGCGCGCGCGGGTGTATTGGGCCATGCAACGAAGACCGTCCGAATAGGGAGTCTCGTTGGCGATCACCGGAGAGCCGCCGATCGGCGCCGTGTAGCGGCCGGTCGTGGAGGAGGCTTCCGGCGTGATGCATCCGGCGAGGGCGATCGCCGTGAAGCCGAGGACCAGTGATCTGGTCAGAAATTTACGTCCGCGCGAGGTCATGGGAGGGGCTTCCCTTTTCCTTTTTAAGATTCTCAGTGGCCGGTCGTGGTCACTGTTGCAGTCTGGTTTCCGTTGTTGGTCTGCTTCGAGTTCACGATGACGGTGTTGTAGGAACCGGTCGTGATCACGTTCAGTGAGTTGCCTATTGCAGAGGCCGTGCCGCTCGAGCTGTTCCCAAATCCGACACCCGAGTTCTGGCCAAGGTTGCGCAGGTTCTGCACACCGGTGGCCTGGGACATGGTGGAGGTGGTGAACTGGCCGTTCACGACGGCAAGGTTTCCGTTACCATCGCGGAGCGACGCGTTGACGGGCTGCTGCGCGCTGCCGGCGCTCATGCCGTAGCCCGAACTATAGGAGCCGGCGTCGTTGTATCCCGCGACCTGCGCCAGCGAAGGCGTTGCAAAGGTTGCGAAAATCGCGGCGAGGCAGAAAATCTTGGTCGTGTAAGACATGGGTGCAATGGCCTGTTGTTCCGATGCGAAGAAGAGCAACGGCCATGCCAAGTCCTAACGCCTGTTAAGGCAGTATCTGTTTCAAAGAAGGACAGGGATCGCTAGATTCCGCGGCAATCCGTAAACGAGGCGCGCGTGGCCAAGCTGGAATTCTTCTTCGATTGCTCCTCGCCTTGGACCTATCTGGCGTTCACCCGCATCCACGACATCGTCGCGCGGACCCGTGCCGAAGTGATCTGGTGTCCCATTTTGGTCGGCGGCGTGTTCAATGCCGTGAACCAGGATGTCTACGAACGGCGCGCGAACCCCGATCCGCGCAAAGCGTCCTATTCCGGGAAAGATCTGCAGGACTGGGCGCGGCTGGCCGGCATCACGATCGGAAAGCCGCAGCCTTTTCCGGTTAATGCCGTGCTGGAGATGCGCTGTTGCCTGGCGGCAGCGGAAAAGGGGCGGCTGGTGGCATTCGCGACGGAAGCCTTCAAGGCGTATTGGAGCGATCTGAAGGATGTGAGCAAGCCGGACATCATCGCCGATGTCTGCCGCGCGGCTGGTCTTAACCCTGACGAGATTCTGAAGCGCGCCGCGGCACAAGATATAAAGGACAAGCTGCGCGCCAACACAGAAGAGGTGATCGCGCGCGGCGGGTTCGGTTCTCCCACCATGTTCGTAAACGGCGACGACATGTATTTCGGCAATGACCGCCTGCCGCTGGTCGAAGCGGCCTTGATGCGCGCACAATAATATATGGACGCGACCACACCGCCTTATGAACTCCCGCCGGAAGGGCCGCAGCCCTTCTTCCGCTCACCCGCCATTGTCATGCTTTTGGCGGTGCTGTTCGTCGCTATTCAGGCGTTGCTGTCTTTCGTCATTCCCGCGCGCGCGGACGAGATCCTCTTCGACTATGGATTTGTGGCCGCGCGTTATTCACATCCGGCGGCGTTTCTCGTGGCGCATGGTCTGGGCGATGGGTCTTTGGCGGGACGCGTGCTGCCCTTCTTTACTTATATGTTCCTGCATGCGGGCTGGACGCATGTCTTGGTAAACACCGTCTGGTTCCTGGCGTTCGGCGCGCCGACCGCGCGACGGTTCGGGAATGTGCGCTTCTTTCTCTTTTTCATCCTCT
>JBQCJO010000320.1:0-2189 GCA_051952735.1 Rhizomicrobium sp. | reverse complement strand
AGCCTCGAGGCCGACCGTATGGCGACCCTCGATCTGTCGGATTCCAACGTGAACACCGAGCGCAATGTCGTCCTGGAAGAGCGCCGCATGCGCGTGGACAACGATCCGCAGTCGCTGACGCGCGAGCAAATGGAGGCTGCGCTCCATCTTTCGCACCCCTATGGGCGGCCGGTGATCGGCTGGCCGGAGGAGATCCGGCACATAGGCCGCAAGGAAGCGCAGGATTTCTACAATCATCACTACGCGCCCAACAACGCCATCCTGATCGTTGCGGGCGACGTGACGCCCGCCGAAGTGCGCAAGGCCGCCAGCGCCGCTTATGACAAGGTGCCGGCGCGCGAACTGACCGGCCGCGCCGAATATGCGCAGCCGCAACGGCTGGGCGAAACGCGGCTGTCGATCTACCGGCCGGACGTGAAGGTGCCGCTCTTCATGCGCCTCTACCGCGTGGTGAGTTACACGGAAGCCAAGCCGGGTGAGGCGGAAGCGCTCGAAACGCTGGCGCAGCTTCTGGGTGGCGACGCGACGAGCACGCTCTATCGTGAGCTCGTGGTTAAGCGGAAGCTCGCGATCAACGCGGGCGCCAGCTATGACGGCTACAATCGCGACAACGGCACATTCGGAGTTTATGCCGTTCCACGGCCCGGTGTGCGCCTCGACCAGCTCGAGCATGCGGTGGACCAGATTCTTGCTACGTATCTCAAGAAGCCGCCCGCCGCGGGCGACCTGAAGCGCGCGAAGACGCAGCTTGTCGCGGACGCCATGTATCAGCGCGACAGCCAGTACGCATTGGCCTCTGCTTATGGCCAGGCGCTCGTGATCGGCTTGACCACGGACGACGTGGACACCTGGCCGGACCGCATCAAAGCTGTAAAGGCGGGCGACGTTCGCGCCGCCGCCGCCAAGGATCTTCTCCAGCGCGAGTCGGTCTCTGCTTATCTGCAGCCGGGCAAGCCGCGATGAACACAAGGCTTCTCACTTTTGCTTTTTGCGTGAGCGTTGCGTTGTTCGCTCCGGCCGCAGCATCTGCTGCCGAGGTGAAGTCCGTCGACATGGGCAAAGGCGTCGAGGTGTGGTTCCAGGAGGATCACACACTGCCGATCATTTCCATGACTGTCGCCCTGCCGGCCGGATCCGGTTACGACCCAGCCGACAAAGCCGGCCTCGCAACATTCGCGGCGGCGCTTCTCGACGAAGGTGCTGGTCCCTACAGTTCGGAAGCCTATCAGGCGGCGCTCAGCGATCATGGCATTCGCCTATCCGCGCAGGCCGGCCGTGACTGGACGACGATCACGCTGGTGACTCTGAAGGAAAACGCGAAAGACGCGTTCAACTTGCTCGGCGTCGCCTTGTCCAAGCCGCATTTCGACAACGCTGCCATCGCCCGCGTGCGCGCGCAGATTCTCGGCAGCCTGCAGTTCGACCAGGAAAGCCCGTCCACGGTGGCCGCGCGAGCCTTCTTCACGCGCTTCTTTCACGATCACCCTTACGGCCATCCCATCCAGGGCTACACGCAATCGATGTCGGCCATCACCCGCAACGATATCGTCAGGTTCGCGCGAACCCATTGGGTGCGAAGCGGGATGCATGTCGCCGTCTCCGGCGATGTGGACACGGCGACACTGAAAACGCTGCTCGGAAGCGCATTCCATGCGCTGCCGCAGGCGGCGCCTCCCGCCATTCCGGCGGTCCATCATGTGGGTGCGCCGGGAACGCAGGTTCTGCCGATGCCGGTGCCGCAGCCGAATATCGTGTTCGGCCTGCCATCGCTTTCGCGCAAGGACAAGGATTTCATCCCGCTTTACGTCGCCAACTACATTCTGGGCGCGGGCGGTTTCTCGTCGCGTCTCACATCGGAAGTGCGGGAAAAGCGCGGGCTGACCTACGACATCTCGACATCGGTCAATACGCTGAATCATGCCGGCTATTTTGCCGGAACGGTGGCCACCAAAGCGGGCTCGGTTCCGGAAACGGTCAAGGTGATCCGCGATACCATCGCCGACTTTGGCGCGAACGGCGCCACCCAGAAAGAACTGGACGACGCCAAGACCTATCTGACGGGTTCTTTCCCGCTGGCCTTTACCTCCAACACCGGCATCACCGCGCAGTTGAACGCCTTCCAGGATTCCGGACTGCCGATCAGCTACCTCAAGAAGCGTAACGGATTGATCAGTGCGGTGACGCTGGAC
>JBQCJO010000319.1:0-5600 GCA_051952735.1 Rhizomicrobium sp. | reverse complement strand
AGCTTGCAGATGAACACGTCGATGATCTTAAGCTCCGGCTCGTCCATGCCGCCATAGAGATGATTGAGGAACATCTCTTTCGTGAGCGTGGTGCCTTTGCGGAGTGAGAGCAGCTCCAGCATCTGATATTCTTTTCCGGTCAGATGAACTCGGCTGCCGTCCACTTCGACGGTCTTCGCATCCAGATTGACGGTGAGCTTGCCCGTCGTGATGACCGACTGGCTGTGTCCCTTGGAGCGGCGGACGACGGCGGCGATGCGCGCGACCAGTTCGTCCTTGTGGAAGGGCTTGGTCATATAGTCGTCGGCGCCGAAGCCCAACGCTTTCACCTTCGCTTCGACGATGGCGTTGCCCGAGAGAATAAGGACGGGCGTCTGCACTTTCGCAAGGCGCAGGCTCTTAAGCACTTCGAAGCCGCTCATGTCCGGCAACTGCAGGTCGAGCACGATGATGTCGTAATCGTACAATTTACCGAGATCGATGCCCTCTTCGCCGAGGTCCGTCGTATAGACGTTGAAGCCTTCGCTCCGCAGCATCAGCTCGATGCTGCGCGCCATGGCGCTATCGTCTTCGATCAGTAGAACGCGCATCTCAATTACCCCCCTACGGGAACTGCCGTGGTTAACGGATCGCCAGAAGGTAAGCGGAATTGGTTAACAACCGCTTTAACCTGTGCCGGCGGTTCATCTCCCACCAAGGCGGCCTAACCGATTTTCACCATGGGGCGGCCATCCCCTTGATTCGATTTGTTAAGTTTACCGCGACTTAAATCCTTTCCCGCAAGATGTCAGCAGGAAGCCCGGATTTTTCATCGGGCGGCAAGGATTCGATGCACGCGCTTTTGAAAGAAATCGAGGCGGTTCCGGTACTTACCCGCTTCGGGAAGGTCAGCCGGATCGAAGGCCTTCTGGTCGAGGTGACGGGTGCCGCGGGCGCCATCAGCCTGGGCGGACAGGTGTATCTAAGTGCCTCAAACAGCAAGAAAATTCCCTGCGAAGTGGTCGGATTCCGGGACGGCCGCGCGCTCGTCATGCCGCTGGGCGTGCTGGAAGGCGTGAGCCTCGGCGCCCGGGCCGATTTCTTCGACAGGCCCGCCCAGATTTTCCCCTGCCGCGAATGGCTCGGCCGCGTGGTCGATGCCTTCGGCCGTCCGACCGACGGCAAAGGCCCGCTGCTCAAAGGCAATATCGGTTATCCGCTGCGCGCCTCGCCGCCGTCCGCGCACACGCGCGCGCGCGTCGGCGGCAAGCTGGATCTGGGCGTACGCGCGCTCAATGCCTTTGCGACCTGCTGCAAAGGCCAGCGCATGGGCATCTTCGCCGGCTCGGGTGTCGGCAAGTCCACGCTGATGGCCATGCTCGCGCGCAACACCGATGCGGACGCGATCGTCATCGGTCTCGTCGGCGAACGCGGCCGCGAGCTTAAGGAATTCATCGAGGACGATCTGGGCGAGGAAGGTCTCGCGCGCAGCGTCGTCGTTGCCGCCACATCGGATGAGCCCGCGCTGGTCCGCCGCCAGTCGGCGTTCACGGCCATGGCGATTGCGGAACAGCTTCGGGACCAGGGTTTGCATGTGTTGCTGTTGATGGATTCGGTAACCCGTTTCGCCATGGCACAGCGTGAAGTCGGTCTCTCCGCCGGAGAGCCGCCCGCCAGCAAAGGTTACACGCCGACGGTGTTCGCGGAATTGCCGCGTTTGCTGGAGCGCGCAGGCCCGGGACCGGAAGGAAACACAGGTTCCATCACGGGCCTGTTCACCGTTCTCGTCGAAGGCGACGATCACAACGAGCCGGTGGCGGATGCCGTGCGCGGCATTCTCGACGGTCACATCGTTCTGGAGCGTGCCATTGCGGAACGCGGAAGATATCCAGCGATCAATGTTTTGAAATCGGTTTCGCGCGTCATGCCGTCCTGCAATAGTGAAGACGAGCAGGCGATCGTATCGCGCGCGCGCGCGCCGCTCGCGACGTTCGAAGACATGGCGGAACTCGTGCGCCTTGGCGCCTACAAGCATGGCACCAACGCCGAAGTGGACAACGCCATCAGACTTCAACCTGCGCTCGAAGCCTTCCTGTCACAGAAGAAGGACGAGTGTTCGACATTGGCAGAAGGGTATGCCGCCCTCGACGCGATCGTCGGCGACGGAATGGGGAAAGGTAACGCGACATGAAACGCACCGATTCACTCATGCGTCTGAAACGCTTCCGCGTCGACGACCTGAAGCGCCGCATGGGCACGCTCGACGGCATGAAGAGCGATCTGGAGCGCAAGCTCACCGATCTGGAAGACAATGTCGCGCGCGAGAAGCAGCGCGCCAACGACTCCGATATCGGCCGCCTGGCGTTCCCGTCCTTCCTGCGCTCCATCGAAAGCCGCCGCGAAAACCTGCGCGCCACGCTCAAGGAGATCGAGCGCGAACGCGCGCAATGCCAGGATGAACTGAATGCCGCCTTCCAGGATCTCAAAAGCCTGGAGCTGGCCGTCGATCAACAGGTCAAGCGCGCCGCCGAGACAGAAGCCCGCCGCGCGCAATCGCGCCTCGACGAGATGGCCATCGTTCGCCATCTGCGCAAGCACGCGGTTCGCGGCGCCTGAATTTCCTCTAATGGATGCATGAGAGCAGGGGCCGCAAGGCCCCTGTTTCGTTATGGGACGGTTCTCCGTTAGATTCGTGCCTTGCTTCGCGGGGGCGCGTCCATGTCATTTTCCGAACTGATCTCACCCTTGGTGGGCCGGCTGGTGCTGGCGTGGTTCTTCCTGGCGTCGTCCTTCGCCTATGGCGCGCAGTGGCATGCCACGATCACGCTGATGGCGCTGAAGGACCTGCCGCTGCCGCCGCTGCTTTTGTTCTGCGCCATTCTTCTGATGATTATTGGCGGGATTTCGCTGATCTTCGGATTTTACGCGCGGGCCGGCGCGCTGATGCTGTTCGCCTTCACGGTGTGTGCGTCGGTGCTGATGCACGACTACTGGCACATCCGGGACGTCGCGGCGCGCGCCGCCGATTACGATATCTTCGCCCGCAACATGGCGATCGCGGGCGGCTTGCTTTTGATCGTGGGAATGGGCGCCGGGCCGTTCTCGATCGACAACAAGATGGGCGGCGGGCGCGACGAGCTCTGTGCCAGCCGCGCCTTTTCACATCCTGACGGGATCAGCCGCCCGCGATCAGCCCAGAACGAGGCCGCGGATCGTGCTGACCACTGCGATCACGACTCCGAAGAGGATCGCATAGGAAAGGATCACAAGGCCGGTCATGACCTCGAAGGCCTTCCAGTCGGCCGTGAGAAGGCCGGTGATGTCGGCATGTTGCAGCACGATGGCGCGCAGGAAGTTCAGGATGGCGTAAGCGACGAGTGCGATGAGCGTGGTCGAAACCACCGAACTCAATTCCATCATCATGAAGCCCGCGCCCAGAGCGACCACGGCCATCAGCGCAAGCTGGATGGTGTCGGCCGAATGCACGATTGTTTGAATGGTATTCCAGATATCGGTAAGCGCGAACATGGGTCCCCCTTGAACTCCCAAAACACACGCAGGCGCGCGCCTCTGCCCAAGGCGTCGATGCGCTCCACTGTTTCAAGATGATACACTAACGCACGCGCGACGGGAACTTGCGCTGCGCAACCGTTGGTAGATCGGGTCACGCGGAAGTGCTGAAAAAGTGTGGTTAACGCATGCTGGCGCGCAACACCGGCGACGGTTTTTGCGGCATGCGATCGTGCAGCGAGCGCGCGACAGCTTCGATGGCGCGCGATGCGGGCGCCTGCGGGTAAAGCGTCAGCAGGTGGCATTGGCGCCGCACGGCATCATTCGCCTTGGGGTCGCGCGGCACGCCGCCAAGATATGTCAGTTCGCATTTCAGGAAGGCGCGCGCGGTGGCGGCCAGGGCTTCGAAGCTCTTCTGGGCTTCGACTTCGCTGATCGCGACATTCACCAGCACCAGAGGCAGGCGCGAATTGTCGGCACGATGCAGGAGCTTGGTGAAGGCGTACGCATCGGTGAGCGCGGAAGGATCGGGCGTCATCACCAGCAGCGTCTCGTCGGCCGCGGCGGCGAACATCATCGTCGTGTTGTCCACGCCGGCGCCCAGATCGAGCAGGATGCGGTCGTAGGTGTCGGCGGCGCTGAGCGCGATCAGAAGGCGGCGCGCATCGTCCTGGCCGGAATTGGCGAGGGCACCGGAGCCGGCCGGCGCCGAAAGCAGGTCGAAGCCGCCGCGTTTGCCGGCGCCGCCAAGCACCGGAACGATCGCATCGGCAACGGCGCATTCGCCGCGCATGACGGACGGCAAGCTTCCCCCGTCGTCGAGGCCAAGATGCACGGCGGCATTGGAGAGGCCCAGATCGGCGTCGCACAGAAGCACGCGCTCGCCTTCATGCGCCAGAGCATGCGCCAGCGAAACGGCGATCAGCGTCTTGCCTGTGCCGCCTTTGCCCGAACCGATGGCTGTGATGCGCGGCGCGTTCATTGGGTGCTTCCCTGATCGGCATTCTGCGCGGCGGCTTCGAGAAGTGCGCGCGCGAGCGAAAGCGGCGTGAGTGTTTCAAGGCCGCCCGCCACGAAAGGCGAGCGCGTGACATGCGCGAGGCCAAGTCCGGCGCAGGACGCGGCGGCGAGCGCGCCGAAGCGGCGCGCCATGTCCATCTGCGTGATCACGATGCGCTCCGCGCCCAGCATCTGGATGGCGGAAACGATCTCGGCAGTCTCTTCGGCATCGCCCAGCGCCGACACGACGCCCAGCGCTTCCACGCCGTCGATCATGGCAAGCGCGGAGAAGGCGGTGCGCGCTTTGGGATTGCGCGGATCGAAGCCGGCGGTGTCGACGATGGCAAGCGCGTTGTCCTCGCGGCATTGCGCGACAAGCTTGGCGAGCGTTTCGGCGGTTTGCGCGACTTCGACCTTGATCTTGAGATGGTCGGCGAACGCTTCCAGACGCGGCAACGCGCCGGCGCCTTCGACGTCCGTTGCAATTAGAAGAACATGGCGGTGAGACAGCCGGGCATGGGCCGCGATCTTGGCGGCGATGGCCGTTTTGCCCGCGCCATGCGGCCCGACAAGCAGCAGCGCCGCGGTCTTCGAAATGTCGAGCGGCTGCGTTTTCATGCGGCGGTCGAGCGCGCAGGCGAGCGCCAGCGTCATATCCTTCAGGCCGCTGTTCTCGGCGGTCTTGGCGAAATCATGCGCCAGCGAGTCGGGCAGGCGATGGCCGCGCAGCACGGTCAGCAATTGCGCGCGGCTGAACGGCGCCGCCGGGGCTTTCGCCGATTGCGGCACGCCGCGCAGGCGCTTCATCAGATCGCCGCGGAAATGGTCTTCGAGGCTTGGCGGCGTATTTTCGATGGCTTCTTCGATCGCAGTGACGGGTTCGTCCGGCGTCAACGCGCGCGTCACGGCCTCCTGCTCGTCCACCGCGGCGCGCACCATGATGCCGCCGCCCTTGGTTTTCTCGCTGGCAATGATGACGGCGTCGTCGCCCATCTCGCTGCGCACCTGGCCCAGCGCATCGCGCATGTCTTTGGCGAGGAAGGTGCGCAGGCGCATGGCTTACACCTGACCCAGCGTGCGCAGGCGCACGCTTGCGTGGATTTCGTTCTGCG
>JBQCJO010000318.1:0-2033 GCA_051952735.1 Rhizomicrobium sp. | reverse complement strand
CCATTTCCGGCACGACGGTCACGGCCGTCGCGCCGCTGCCGATCACAACGACCTTCTTGCCTGTGTAGTCGAGATCTTCCGGCCACTTTTGCGGATGAACGATGCGGCCCTTGAAGGTTTCGCGGCCCACGAATTCCGGATCGTGTCCACCGGAATAAGCGTAGTACCCGCTGCACATGAACAGGAAGTTGCAGGTGAAACGGGCGATCTGTCCCCCGGTTTCGGCTTCCACGGTCCAGCGCGCGGTCGCACTGTCCCACGCGGCGCGCTTCACCATGTGGTTGAAGCGGATGTTCTTGTCGATGCCGTTCTCTGACGCCGTCTCGCGCACATATTTGCGGATCGATGGGCCGTCCGCGATGGCCTTCGCTTCCGTCCAGGGTTTGAAGTTGTAGCCGAGGGTGAACATGTCGCTGTCCGAACGGATGCCCGGATAGCGGAACAGGTCCCATGTGCCGCCGATAGCGTCGCGGCCTTCAAGGATGGCGTAGCTCTTCTGCGGCGCTTCGGCTTTCAGGTGATAGGCGGCTCCGATGCCAGAAAGTCCGGCGCCCACGATCACGACGTCGAAATGTTCCATAAGCTTTCCACCCTGAATTTTCCCGGATCGTGTCATAAGCTGACCTAACTGACAAGTTGTCAGTTCTAGATAACGTGGCTGCCCAAGGATTGGCTGGATTTTCGCAGCGGAGCGGTCCATGGCTGGAGCGAACTTTCAGGGCTTCGCCATGCGACTCGGTTTGCCGATTTTCATTCTCGCACTCGCCGCCACCCTCAGCCTCGCGGGCTGCGGACAGAAGAAGGAAGAATCCGTGAAGACTTACGATCAAAGCGCGGCTTCAAACGCGAAGTTCCTCGCCGACAACAAGGCCAAGGACGGCGTGAAAACGACAGCCGACGGCTTGCAGTACCGCGTCATCAAATCGGGCAGTGGCAAGGGCGTGACGAGCCCGATGGACAACGTGACCGTCACCTACAAGGGCTGGACCATCGACGGCAAAGTCTTTGATCAGACACAGCCGGGTCAAACGGCGACCTTCCCGGCCGGCCGTCTCATTCCAGGTTGGGTGGAAGCTCTCAAGATGATGCATGAAGGTGACGAGTGGCAGTTGGTGATACCTTCCGAGCTCGGTTACGGCCCCAATGGCACGCCTGACGGCACGATCGGCCCGAACCAAACTCTTGTCTTTGACATGGCGCTAATCTCGGTCGCGCCGGAAACTCCGCCGCAGCCGTGAAGCAAGGTCTCGATATCGGCGGCGTCCATATACCAGGGCGCGTTCTGACAGCGCCCATGACCGGTGTGTCGGATCTGCCGTTTCGGCGCGCGGCTTCGCGCCTGGACGCTGCCTATGTCGCGACGGAAATGGTGGCATGCGACGCCTTCGCGCGCGGACGGCCCGACGTCGTGCGCCGCGCGGCGGTGGGCGACGGCTTGCCCTTGATGGTGATCCAGCTTGTCGGGCGCGAGCCGCATTGGGTCGCGGCCGGAGCGAAACTCGCGGAAGAAGCGGGCGCGGACATCATCGACTTCAACATGGGCTGCCCGGCGAAGGAAGTGACGGGCGCGTTGTCCGGCTCGGCATTGATGCGCGAACCCGAACTGGCGCTTCGGCTCATCGAAGCGGCGGTGAACGCCACATCGCGGCCCGTGACGTTGAAGATGCGGCTCGGCTGGGACGATCAATCCCGCAACGCACCGGAGATCGCCGCCGCCGCCGAACGCGCGGGCGTGAAAGCCATCACGGTGCACGGACGCACACGCTGCCAGTTCTACAAGGGCATCGCCGACTGGAAAGCCATCGCCGACGTGAAAGCCGCGGTGTCCGTTCCGGTGATCGTCAATGGCGATATCGTCGACGCGGGATCGGCCCGCGCCGCGCTGTCACAATCGGGTGCCGATGCGGTGATGATCGGACGGGGGGGCTATGGCCGCCCCTGGTTTGCTGCCGCGCTTGACCGTGCGTTGACCGGCGACGGGCATGCCGAAGAGCCATCACTGACCTGGCGACTGGCCGTCGCCCTTGAACATT
>JBQCJO010000317.1:0-2942 GCA_051952735.1 Rhizomicrobium sp. | reverse complement strand
ACCTCGCGCCAGATGAGCTTCTTCACCTTGTCGCTCGCGACCGAGCGGAATTCGCCCACGCTGCGTGCCGGCGCCACGATGGCGAGCTTGCCGAACTCATGCCGCTCCAGTGCATCGTCGATGCCTTGCGCCACCGCGCGAACGAAATCGTGTTTTTCCAGTTTGCGAACGTCGCTGGGCGATTCATAGGAATGGTGCGAGCCATTGCCTGAGAAGCCGCGGCCGGGTTTGTCGGTATCGATGTCTCGCTTGTCGTGATCGAGACCCGAGCGCACATCGTCCAGCGCCGCGACGAGCTTTCCATGCGCCGCCTTGTATTCGAAGAACCGCGCGTGATCGGAATCGAAAACCGCGACAAGCGTGCGATCGTCATTCATGAGGAACCTCCTGCCGGAATAACCGCCATGAGGCCCACACCGTTCCCTTGAGCCGCCATCCGCCTATACTCAAGGAACTTTCGAGGCGCGCGATGCCCTTCACCAACACTTTCACGGAAAGATTTGGCCTTTCGATTCCGATCATCCAGGCGCCGATGCTGGGCGCCACGGATTCGCGCATCGTCACCGCCGTCAGCGACACCGGCGCGATGGGCACGCTGGCTGCTGGCGCGTTATCGCCGTCCACCGTCGCGGACGAAATTGGCAAACTGAAAAAGCAGGGCAAGCCGTTCGGCGCGAACCTGCTGGTTGTGCCGAAAGCCGATCCGGATTCGGAAACGGTTGAACACGCGGTTCACCGTCTCGCGAAATGGCGCAAGGAATTCGGATTGCCGGAAGAATTCCGTCCGAACCGCTGGAGCGAGGACTTCCGTTCGCAACTCGATGCCTTGATCGAAGCCGCGCCACCCGCCGTTTCCTTCACCTTTGATCTCATTTCCCGCGAAGACATCACGGCGTTCCGGAAGCGCGGCACGTATGTGATGGGCACGGCAACGGATGTGCGCGAGGCAAGGGCCTGGGCGGAAGCGGGCACCGATGCGATCATCGCGCAAGGCTACGAAGCTGGCGGCCATCACGGCGCGTTTCTGTCCGATGGCAACGATCAAGCGGTCGGCACCTTCGCGCTTGTGCCTGCGATCCGCAACGCGACCGATCTGCCCGTCATCGCGGCAGGCGGCATCATGGACGGTGCAGGCATTGCGGCGGCGCTGCTGCTCGGCGCGGACGCGGTGCAGATGGGTACGGCGTTCCTGCTCACGCCGGAATCCGCCATCTCCCAACCGTGGCGCAACGCATTGATGAACGCGCCGGACGACGCAACCCGTCTCACGCGCGTCTATTCCGGCCGTTACGCGCGCGGGCTCGAGAACCGCTTCATGCGCGAATTCCGTCCGACGGAAAAAGAGATTCCCGCCTATCCTGTGCAGAACGCGCTCACCGGCGAATTGCGGAGAATCTCCGGACAAGCGGGATCGCCCGACGCGCTGTCGTTGTGGGCCGGGCAGGGCGTGAATGCCATCCGTGAAATGCCCGCCGCCGATCTTGTTCGCGCGTTGTGGGATGAAACACGCGAAGCGATCGCGCTGATGCGAAAGCGCATGGGCTGACGCTGCGGAAGCGATCTCTTCTGCTTGTCGCTGTCGCCATGCGCCGCTAGAGCTTCCGCGAACGCTATTCAAGAGATTTCATGTCCGCCGATATTCCAGCAGGTTTTCGTCCGCTCAATTTCAGCATGGGCTTCATCGAGCAATGCGGTCCGCTTTATGGAAAGTGGGATGGCGAGCGCTTGCTGCTCGGCTTCCGCGTCGAGATGCGCCACTGCAATCCGGGACAGGTCGCGCATGGCGGTATGCTCGCGACCTATGCCGACATGCTCCTGCCGATGGCAACGCGCTTCCAGAGCGGACAGGACCTCGGCTTCATTCCGACCGTGCAATTGAATTGCGATTACCTTGCCCCGGCCAAGCTCGGCGCATGGGTCGAAGGACGCGCGGAGCCGGTAAAGATCACGGGCAAACTCGTCTTCGCGCAGGGCGTGGCGACCACGGATGGCGAACCCTGCCTGCGCGCCAACGGTATCTTCCGCCGCACGCCGCCCACCGGTCTGGCCTTTTCGCTGGAAAACCTCTTCGGCGAGGCGAAATAGCCCGTTTTCCGCGGGTCTTTTCCGAAAAACATGGCGGTTCTGTTGCGAAACCGGTAGCTATCCCGTTCCATAAAGTGACTTGGGCGAGATAGAGGGTGGCGTGAAGATTCGTTTGGCAGATGCGGTGTTGCTGGCGCTGGTGGCGATGATCGCCGTCTTCGCGTTCGGCCTGTTCCCCGCGATCGTTCCGCAGAGCCTCGCCACCGACGTTCTGTTCGTCGTCGTGATGGGCGCAACGCTGCCGCTGCATTACGGGCTGATGCACGAGACGATGCACGGCAATCTCTTCGAAAGCGAAGACTGGAACCGTCGCGCCGGCCGTCTGCTCGGCATCACCACCGGCTATCCGTGGGAGACGATGCGCTTCGGCCATCTCGCCCATCATGGCTTCAATCGTCACGATTACGACCGTCCGGAATCCTGGCATGAAGGTCAGGGCTATTTCGGCAAATCGCTCCAATACTATTTCCAGCTCGTCATCGGTAACGTGGTCCTCTATGTGCTGGCGCCGCTGCCGCTGCTTCTGCCGATTTCCATGACCCCGAAGATCGTGAAGCTGATGGATCAGAGTCCGGAGATGGAGTGGTTCCGCAACGCCGCGCTCCGCACTTTCACCAATCCGCAGAAGCGCCGCGCGATCCGCATCGATCTGCTCTGCACCGTTGCGCTGTTTGCGTTCGCCATCTGGATGTGGGGTTCGCATTGGCCGGTGTTCGCACTCGGCATCGCCGCCCGTTGGTGCGTGCAATCCATTCTCGACAACGCGCCGCATTATGCGATGCCGCTCGACTCGGGCCGTGACGCGCGCAACACCACATTCCCCAAACCGATCCGCTGGATGATCCTCAACCAGAATT
>JBQCJO010000316.1:0-2608 GCA_051952735.1 Rhizomicrobium sp. | reverse complement strand
CGGACAAGCCCGGATCGCTGCCGGTGGATGCCAACGAAGCGCGGCAACGTCTCGCGCTACTCGTCGGCGGAGACGGCGAAGTGCGCACCGAGCAGGAAAGCTACGCGGAAGACGCGACGTTTGCCTTTGGCGCGCGCGAGCATGCGGGTGCGCCGAAGATCGCATTGATCGAAGCGGGCACCGGCACCGGCAAGACGCTCGGCTATCTCGCGCCCGCCAGTGTATGGGCGGAGAAGAACGGGCCGGGGCTTTGGCTCTCGACCTATACCCGAAACCTGCAACGCCAGATCATTCAGGAACTGGCGCGGCTCTATCCCGATCCGGTGGAGCGCGACGACAAATGCGTCGTGCGCAAAGGCCGCGAGACTTATCTCTGCCTGCTGAACTTCGAGGAAGCCGCGAAGCGCACCGCGCTCGCGCCGGGACAACGCACGGTCGCGCTCGGCCTCATTGCGCGCTGGGTGAGCGCCACGCGCGACGGCGATATGTCGGGTGTCGGATTTCCCGCGTTTCTCGCCAGCTCGATTCCGCTCGGCGAGATCACCGACCGTCGCGGCGAATGCGTGTACGCCGCGTGCCCGCATTACCGCAGTTGCTTCATCGAACGCGTCATCCGCCGTTCGAAGAACGCCGAGATCGTCGTCGCGAACCATGCGCTCGTGATCGCGCAAGCGGCGGGCGAAAGTGCCAGCGTCGATGAAACCACCGATCAGCCCGCCGAGCGGCGCGTGCGTTACGTCTTCGACGAAGGCCATCATCTTTTCGATGCCGCCGACAGCGGCTTCGCGGCATTTCTCTCCGGAGTCGAGATGGCCGACCTGCGCCGCTGGATCCGCGGCTCCGAAGGCCGCGCGCGCACGCGCATGCGCGGATTGGAAGAACGGCTAAAAGATATCATCGGCGACGATGTGGTGGCGCGCGAGACACTGGACGATTGCGTCGCCGCCGCCAGCACGCTCACCAGCGAAGGTTGGCTGTCACGTCTGCACAATGCGAGCCCGCGCGGTCCCGGCGAAGTGTTTCTTGCCGCGGCCTATCAGCATGTGAAAGCGCGTTCCGCGAACGAAGATGCGTTTTATTCGCTGGAAGCCGATACCGAGCCGCTGAGCGACGAGTTGCTGGAAGCCGCGCGCGGATTGGGCGTGGGGTTGGCGCGCCTGTCGCAACCGCTGCTGTCGCTCGCCTATCGCCTGCGCAAGAAGATCACCGAGCAGGCGAAGGAACTGGAGACGTATCAGCGCGCGCGCATCGAAGCGGCGGCGCGTGGATTGGAAAAGCGCGCGCGTATCATCGTGCCCGAATGGATCGCGATGTTGTCGTCGCTGGAGAACGGCGACCGGCGCGAGGAATTTGTCGATTGGTTCGAGATCGAACGCGACGACGGCCGCGATTACGACATCGGCCTGTGGCGGCACTGGATCGACCCGACCATTCCGCTGGCCAGCGAAGTGCTGTCGCCGGCGCATGGCGCGCTCATCACCTCCGCGACGTTGCGCGATGCCGACGGCACGGAAGATCACTGGCAATCGGCGGAAGTGCGCACCGGCGCCGCGCACCTGCCCGAGCCGCCGAAACGCGCCAGCTATGGCTCTCCATTCAACTACGCGGAGCAATCGCGCATCTTCGTCATCAAGGACGTGAACCGACGCGATGCCGATCAGGTGGCGTCTGCCTATAAAGAGTTGTTTCTCGCGGCCGGTGGCGGCGGGCTTGGTCTTTTCACGGCGGTGCGCACATTGCGCGCCGTCGAGCAACGCATCTCCGCGCCGCTCACCGAAGCGGGCATCAATCTTTATGCGCAGCATGTCGATCGCCTCGACACGGGCGCATTGGTCGATCTCTTCCGTGCCGAAGAGAATGCATGCCTGCTCGGCACCGATGCGTTGCGTGATGGCGTCGATGTGCCGGGCCGCTCGCTGCGTCTCGCCGTGTTCGACAAGGTGCCGTGGCCCAAGCCCACGATCCTCCACAAATCGCGCCGCGCGCGTTTCGG
Organism: Rhizomicrobium sp.; assembly: GCA_051952735.1. GTDB lineage: Bacteria > Pseudomonadota > Alphaproteobacteria > Micropepsales > Micropepsaceae > Rhizomicrobium. The sequence continues at coordinate 615 of JBQCJO010000316.1, read as the reverse complement.
CAAATCCTATGACGACCTGCTCACGCGCCTGCGTCTGAAGCAGGCGTTCGGCCGCCTCATCCGCACGCAGCACGACAAGGGCGTGTTCGTGATCCTGGAACCGGCAACGCCGTCGCGCCTTCTCTCCGCCTTCCCGCCGGACGCGCCGGTGTCGCGTTGTGGATTGGCCGAGGCGTTAAAAGAGATCAGAGAGTTTCTTTCCTAAACACCCTTGTCATCCCCGGCGAGGCGCGTAGCGCCGAGGGAAGGGGACCCAGGCGGTGCAACCTGATCGGTCGCGAAGAGATTCGCATCAAAATCTTGCAGGTCATTCGGGTGGAACGACCTGGGTCCCCTTCCCTTCGCTTCGCTCGGCCGGGGATGACAGTGGTGTTTTTGGTGTGGGTATTTGAGGGAGTTGCGTGACCGCCGATAGGCGAACACCTATAAGACCCGCATGGCGGAAACGGCGGAAAATCTCTTCGGCGGCGAGCAACCGGGCGGCGACAGCTTCGGGCGCAACTCGACCGGAATCCTGCCCAGCCATGTGCTGAAGAGGCTGATCCGCGCGCACAAGGAAATCCGTGCGACCGAAGATTTCGAAGACGGTCAGATCCAGCCCGCCAGCATCGACCT
>JBQCJO010000315.1:0-2421 GCA_051952735.1 Rhizomicrobium sp. | reverse complement strand
AATACTTAAGATGGAAACGGCTCCGAATATCGAGAGCATGCTGCACCTCCGGCCAATCATTGGAGCGGGAGCGCGGACAGCGTTCTAAAATCTGTCCCGGATGTCTCTCAAGCGCCGATGCTCATTCGTCGTTGTCGGCGATGGAGAGATTATACATCCGGAACGGGAGCAGTCCTAAGAAGTTTTCGGAAGTTCCGTACGAAACCGCACCGAGGAACTAGTGCGCAACAATCTGGTTGCGCGAAGAAACGACGATTTCCGGCCTGTTGCGATACATTCTTATCTGTCCGGTGACGGCCACCATGCGGCCTTCCAGATCGCTGACATCGCCAATTCGCGCCATGTCTTCTGCGAAGATAACGGCGGTGAAGGGACTGTCGGGATAGACGCCATCCAGATCGATGAAGGTCGCCGAGCCGCTGCGCGCGGTGTACACATTGCGCACGAAGCCTTCGACCGTCGCGAAATCTCCTTCATGCTCCGCAGCGTCTTCGGCGGAGATCGCATTCTGTGCGCGAGGAACCGCCGTTGAAACCGTGGCGGCGGCAAGATGCGGCGCATCGGGCGAGCCGCCCGGCAGAAGCACGAGAAAGAACGGCGCAATCACCACTGCCGCCAATGCGAGCAGGAAATTGCGCGAGCCGGTCATGCGATGATGTCGATCAGCGACTGGTAAGCGCGGCCCACGGCGCCGAACACCGCCATGTTGGCGCGATAGGCGGTGGACGCTTCCATGCCGCTGACCAGTTGCGATTCCGGATCCGTCGGCGGTGCTTTCACCAGCGATCCGCTCACGCCGCCGCCCGGCTGCGCCGTCTGCTGCACCTGTGTCGGCTGGTAGTTGGGTGTCTGCTGGTTGGCGACATTCGACGCCACGGATTGCATCCGCAGCGACGCCACCTGCATGCCCGAAACAGCCGTGAGAAGGGGATCCGACATCCGCACATGGAACCACGGCGGCCCTAGAACACACTGAAACAAACCCGCGGCCTTTGATTCAAATGCGAAGGATCGCGACAGATCGCGACAATTCCGCGGGGAACTTCTCGTGGTTATCGGAACTTAATCGGGTCGAGCGCCGCGCAACGGTCCATCACACAGAGGGAATATTATGAAGAAGATTATCGTTTCGGTTTTCGCGTTGAGCCTGCTGGCCGGCGCGGGTGCGGCCTCCGCCGCTGTCGTCGGCGTGCACGTCGGCCCGCACGGCGTGGGCATCGGCGTGCATCATCGCCACCATCATCATCGCCATCAGCACTGCACCTGGCACCACCATCATCGGGTCTGCCGCTGGTACTGAGCGGGAAAAACCCTGAAAGGCCGGGCCCAAAGCCCGGCCTTTTTGTTTGCGCCGGACTCGGCTAGCCTCTGACAAAATGTCAGATCAGGAGGCGCGCGTGGCCGAAGACAAACTCCCCGGCATTCTTGACCTGACGCCGCTCAATCCCGCTTTCAACCAGAACCCGCACGCAATGCTCGACACGTTGCGCGAGCAATGCCCCGTGCATCGCGACAAGGGCGCGGGCGTCTTCGTTCTGACCAAGCATGCCGACGTGCGCGGCGTGCTCTCCGACACCTCCATGTGGCGCTCGCCCGAGCGCGCGGAAGAAGAAGCGGTGGTGACGCGCGCGATCCTGGGCTCGCGGCCGGAAGGTTTGAACGTCGACGAGGAAGAAGAACGCTCCGGCATCCTTCTGATGGACGAGCCGGATCACATGCGCATTCGCGGGCCGTTCGCCAAAGCGCTCTACAAGCGCGTGGCGCGGTCCAAGGACAAAGTCCAGCAGGTCGTGAACGAATGGCTGGACGGCATCGGCAACGCCAAGACCTTCGATGTGATGGACACGTTCGCGTTGCGCGTGCCGGTGGATGTGATCGCCCGGCTGCTGGGTGTAGACAATTCCCGGCTGGTGGAATTTCGCGAATGGAGCGAAGGCTCGATCCTGGGGCTCAATCCGTTCCGCACGCCGGAGCAGACGGAATTCTATGTGAAGTCGCGCAATGCGCTGTCCGCCTACATGCGCGAGCTGATGGATGCGCGGCGGAAAGAGCCGCAGGACGATCTGACCAGCGACATGGTGATGCTGCAGGCGGAAGGCGCGCCGCTCAACAATGGCGAGATCTCGACCAATCTTCAGGGGCTGTTGATCGGCGGCAACCTCACCACCACCGATCTCATCGGCAATGCGGTGTGGCTGTTTATGAAGAATCCCGAGCAGCTCGCGAAGCTGAAAGCCGATCCGTCGCTCATCAACACGGCGGTGGAAGAGGTGCTGCGGTATGAATCGCCGGTGGACATCACCGGGCGTATCGCGCCGCGCGACATGGATGTGGGCGGCTGCCCGATGAAGCAGAGCCAGTCGATGTTTCTCTCCCTGCGTGGCGCCAACCGCGACCCGCAAGCGCTCCCCGATCCGCACA
>JBQCJO010000314.1:0-2983 GCA_051952735.1 Rhizomicrobium sp. | reverse complement strand
CGCCGTGGAACTGGCCGATCAACCAGATCGCCTGCAAAGTCGTGCCCGCGCTTGCCGCCGGTTGCACCATGGTGCTGAAGCCGAGCGAAATCGCGCCGATGAACGCGATCCTCTGGGCCGAAGTGCTCGATGAAGCCGGCGTGCCGCCGGGCGTGTTCAACCTCGTCAACGGCGACGGCCCCACCGTCGGCGAAGCGATGTCCTCGCACCCGGGCATCGACATGATGTCGTTCACCGGCTCGACGCGCGCCGGCATCGCGGTGGCGAAGGCTTCCGCCGATACCGTTAAACGCGTGGCGCAGGAACTGGGCGGCAAGTCGCCGAACATCATCCTCGACGACGCCGATCTGCAGAAGGCCGTCGTGCGCGGCGTGATGCACATGATGCAGAACACCGGACAGTCATGTAACGCGCCGTCGCGCATGTTCGTGCCGAAGGCCAAGCACGATCAGGCCGCGCAGTTCGCGAAGTCCGCCGCCGAAAGCGTGAAGGTCGGCGATCCCTTCGCCGAAGGCACGACGATGGGCCCGGTGGTGAGCGAGACGCAGTTCAACAAGATCCAGGGCCTCATCCAGAAGGGCATCGACGACGGCGCGACGCTGGTGACCGGCGGCGTCGGCCGTCCGGAAGGCCTGAACCGCGGCTACTACGTCCGCCCGACGATCTTCGCGAACGTCACCAACGACATGACCATCGCGCGCGAAGAGATCTTCGGGCCGGTGCTCACGATCCTGCCGTATGAAACCGAAGCCGAGGCCATCAAGATGGCGAACGATACGCCGTACGGCCTGTCGGGCTATGTGCAGTCGGGCGATATCGACCACGCGCGCAAGGTGGCGTCGCAGATCCGCGCCGGCAACGTGCACATCAACGGCGCAGGCGGCGAAATGAACGCGCCGTTCGGCGGCTACAAGCAGTCCGGCACGGGCCGCGAGTGGGGCGAGTTCGGCTTCGAAGAATTCCTCGAAGTGAAGGCCGTTCTCGGCTTCGCGCCGAAAGCCGCCTGATACAAACGACACGTATTGGTGAAAGGGCGCCGTTTTTCGACGGCGCCCTTTTTTCTATGGGCTTTCGCATCGCACACATGGCAAATACCGATCGCATTCGGTTTGCTGTGACACGGCGATTTTTTTTGCCTAAGGTTTCCGCGCTCGCCAGAGCAATCGGGGAATCATCGGGGATAGAATTTTGACGGAATCCAAACAGAACGCGCGCTCGTCGCTTTTGCCTTATGTCATTCTGGTTTTGGCGGTCGCCACGCTGGCCATCATTTCCAATCTCTTCGGCGATCAGATCATGCACCGGGTCGGCCATCTTGAAGACGCGCCGACGGAGCCGTTGCTCGCGCCCGTCGCGCTGTTCGCGATGTGCAGCTTCCTGAGCTTCTATGCGACGAAGGGCACGCCCATCCCGTCCTTCGTGGTCGCCATCGCCTTGGGCATTGCCGGACACACCTTCTTCGAGCCGATCGTCAAAAACCCCACGGTGCTGGCCGCCTTCGTGACGGGTGCCGCAGCCGTCATTCTTTTCAGCGGCGGACTCGAAATGCCGCTCAAGGACTTTCTGCGATTGCTGGTGAAGATCGTTTTGCTCGCCGTTCCCGGCGTGCTGCTGACCGGCTTCGCCTTTTCGCAAGTGGCGCTCTACACAAGCGCCGCGGTCGGCTTTCCGATCACGGCACTCGTTGCGATCCTTCTCGGCGGCATTCTCGCCTCCACCGATCCGGCGGCGATCATTCCCGTTCTGCAGGGCGTGAAGTTCAAACGCGCGGATGCAAAAGACATCGTGATCGCCGAAAGCGCGCTGAACGATGTGGTCGGCACGTTGCTGGTGTCCGTATTCCTCAAACTGCCGCTGATCGGCATGACCATTGCTGCGGCTTACGCGGCGCTGGCCACACCCGAAACCTATGGATTTCTCGCCAAGCAGAGCGGCTTCGGCGTGTTGTTCGGGCTTGTGGGCTTCCTGCTGCTTGTCTTCCTCAGCCGCATCAAGAAGCGCAATCCCAAGGCCTATGGCGCCGATCAGATCTATTTCGTTGCCACGCCCATCATCGCTTTCACCGGCGCGGCCGCCTTCGAAGGCAGCGGCTTTCTGGCTGCCTTCATCGCCGGGCTTCTCTTCCATGCCGAGGAGCACATGCAGCATGTCGAACACTTCTTCTATCAGGTGATGGACGGCGTCGCGAAACCGATCGTGTTTCTTCTGGTCGGTGCGCTGGTGGATGTGCATGCGCTGATCCAGTATGCGCCGGCCGGCATCGCGATCGCGCTGATCTTCATGTTCGTTCTGCGGCCGGCGATGGTGTTTCTGATGCTCGGCATTTTCACGCGGTTCTCGGGGCGCAGCCGTCTCAGCGGCAAGGAATTGCTGTTCATCTCCTTCGTGCGCGAGACCGGCGCTATTCCCGCCGTGCTGCTGGTGACGGTCGTCTCGCAGATCACGACACCCATCCCCGGCCTTGTCGAGATCGGCATGTGGGTGATCCTGATGACGTTGGTCGTCGCGCCGCCGCTGACTCCCTTCGTGGCGCGCAAGCTCGGGCTGGCGGAATGACCGCGATCCTCCTGAAGCCCGCCCGCCTATGGACCGCCGATTTTGACGCGGCGCGCGAAGGTATGGCCGTGCTGGTGCGCGGCAATCGCATCGCCGGGATCGTCAAGGCAGAAGAACCGCAAAAGGATGCGCGCGTTATCGATTTGCCCGGGACAACGCTCGTTCCCGGTCTTATGGATCTGCATTCGCATCTCTTCCTGCATCCCTACAACATCACAAGCTGGGACGATCAGGTTCTCAAAGAGAGCGAAGCCTTCCGCACCGTGCGCGCGGTGAAGCATGCGAAAGATGCACTGGACTCCGGATTCACGCTGCTGCGCGATCTGGGCACGGAAGGCGCGGGTTATGCCGACGCGTCGCTCAAACGCGCCATCGACAGCGGCATCGTTCCCGGCCCGCGCCTGATCGTGACGACGCGCGCCATCGT
>JBQCJO010000313.1:0-2327 GCA_051952735.1 Rhizomicrobium sp. | reverse complement strand
AGCAGCTTGTGTCCGTGGCCGCGGCGCTCGTGCCGTTCCTTGAGAACGACGACGCCAACCGCGCGCTCATGGGCTCGAACATGCAGCGTCAGGCCGTGCCGCTTCTGCAGCCGGAAGCGCCGCTCGTCGGCACCGGTCTGGAAGACGTGGTGGCGCGCGACTCCGGTTCGGCCATCTCGGCCCGCCGCGCGGGTGTCGTCGACCAGATCGACGCGACGCGTATCGTCGTGCGCGCGACGGAAGAGACCGATCCCACCAAGCCGGGCATCGACATTTACCACTTGAAGAAGTTCCAGCGCTCCAACCAGTCGACCTGCATCAACCAGCGTCCGCTGGTGAAGGTGGGCGACAAGCTGCAGAAGGGCGACATCATTGCCGACGGCCCGTCCACGCAGCTGGGCGAGCTCGCGCTCGGCAAGAATGCGCTCGTCGCGTTCATGCCGTGGAACGGCTACAACTTCGAGGACTCCATCCTCATCTCCGAGCGCATCGTTCGCGACGACGTCTTCACCTCGATCCACATCGAGGAATTCGAGACGCAGGCGCGCGACACCAAGCTCGGCCCTGAGGAAATCACGCGCGACATTCCGAACGTGGGTGAAGAGTCGCTCAAGAACCTGGACGAAGCCGGCATCACCAATAACGGCGCCGAAATGCAGGCGGGCGACATCCACGTCGGCAAGGTGACGCCGAAGGGCGAAACCCCGATGACGCCGGAAGAGAAGCTGCTGCGCGCGATCTTCGGCGAAAAGGCCGCCGACGTTCGCGACACCTCGCTTCGCGTTCCGCCGGGCGTCACCGGCACGGTCGTGGAAGTGCGCGTGTTCAACCGTCATGGCGTTGAGAAGGATCAGCGCGCGATGGCGATCGAGAAGGCGGAAGAGGAGCGTCTGGCGGAAGACCGCGACGACGAACTCTCCATCCTCGAGCGCAACATCTTCGCGCGCCTGGAAGAGCTTCTGCTGCACAAGACGGCGGCGCACGGCCCGAAGGGCATGGCGGCCGACACCAAGATCACGCAATCGGTTCTCGAAACCATTGCCAAGCATCAGTGGTGGCAGATCGGCCTGCGCAACGAAAAGGCGCAGGGCGAAATCGAAGCCTTGAAGAAGCAGTACGACGACTCCAAGGGCCTGCTCGACAAGCGCTTCGCCGACAAGGTCGAAAAGCTGCGCCGCGGCGACGAACTCGCGCCTGGCGTGATGAAGATGGTCAAGGTGTTCGTGGCGGTGAAGCGCAAGCTGCAGCCGGGCGACAAGATGGCCGGTCGTCACGGCAACAAGGGCGTGATCAGCCGCATCCTGCCGATCGAAGACATGCCGCATCTGGAAGACGGCACGGCGGTGGACGTCGTGCTCAATCCGCTGGGCGTGCCCTCGCGCATGAACGTCGGACAGATTCTCGAAACCCATCTGGGTTGGGCGTCTGCCGGCCTCGGCAAGCAGATCGGCGACGTGGTCGACAAGGTGAAGCGTGACGGCAAGGCCGAACCGCTGCGCCGCGCGCTGAAGCATGTCTATGGCGACGACGACCGCCTGAAGGAACTGGACGAGCAGGGCATGATCGAACTCGGCGACAATCTGCGCGCCGGCGTTCCGATGGCGACGCCCGTGTTCGACGGCGCCAAGGAACACGACATCGTCGAGATGCTGAACCAGGCGGGCATGACGTCGTCCGGTCAGGTGACGCTGTATGACGGCCGCACCGGCGAGGCGTTCAAGCGCCAGGTGACGGTGGGTTACATCTACATGCTGAAGCTGCACCACCTGGTCGACGACAAGATCCATGCCCGTTCGATCGGTCCTTACTCGCTCGTCACTCAGCAGCCGTTGGGCGGCAAGGCGCAGTTCGGCGGTCAGCGTTTCGGCGAAATGGAAGTTTGGGCGCTCGAAGCTTACGGCGCGGCCTACACGTTGCAGGAAATCCTGACCGTGAAGTCCGACGACGTGGCGGGCCGCACGAAGGTCTACGAAGCGATCGTTCGCGGCGAAGACACCTTCGAAGCCGGTATCCCGGAAAGCTTCAACGTGCTCGTGAAGGAAATGCGTTCGCTCGCTCTGAACGTGGAGCTGGTGAACGGTCCGACGACGTAACAGCGGCGACGGCCCGCGCGAAAGCGCGGGCCTGCCTGCCGAATGAATTGCAATAAGTGATCCCGAGGTCTTCCCCGCCTCCGGATCGAAAAAGGAAAGGCTCGTTATGAATCAAGAGCTGATGAACGTCTTCAAGACGCAGAACGAACAGCCCCAGTTCGATCGCATCAAGATCTCGCTGGCGTCGCCGGATCAAATTCTGCGCTGGTCGCACGGCGAAATCAAAAAGCCGGA
>JBQCJO010000312.1:0-3184 GCA_051952735.1 Rhizomicrobium sp. | reverse complement strand
ATAAGGGTCGCGCGCATGGGCGGCATGTTCGGCGCCCTCGGCATGCTCATGCGCTTCCAATGCGGGATCGTGCTCCATAGCCCCTCCAATGTCGGTAGAAGCCAAAGCTAACATGACCGCTGATGGGGTGAAGGCGGCACGGAAAGGCGCCCAGGCGCGTCCCAATAAGGTTAAGGGGACGCCGGAAAAAGCCTGAATTTTCAGATGGTTCCCGTTGACGCCGCCGTAACCCTCTGACAATTTAATGGCGACCGGATGGCGTTACCCGTCCGGCGGGAATGTCCCGTAGGGGCTGGGATGATCAAATCGGAATTAGTGGCGCGGCTTACCGCGCGGTATCCGCACCTGTACCACCGCGATGTGGAGCGGATCGTCACGACCGTACTGGACAGCATCACCAAGGCTTTGTCCGAAGGACATCGCGTGGAGCTGCGCGGTTTCGGCGCCTTCTCAGTGAAGGTGAGGCCGTCGCGGATGGGCCGCAATCCCCGCACGGGCGAGCCTGTGTCGGTGGGTGAAAAGCGGGCGCCCTTTTTCCGCACCGGCAAGGAATTGCGCGAAAGACTGAACGGCAACGGCCACGCCGCGCCCTAGTCTTTATCTGTAACACGGCGTCACTTGCTCCGGGCAGAGCCGCGCTTTAATACGCGCACTCGATGAGCGCTGCACGATTCACGAACCCGATCTTCGCCGCTCTCGACACGCCCGATCTTCCCCGTGCGCTCGAGATTGCCAAATCCGTCCGCCCGCATGTCGGCGGCCTCAAAGTAGGCCTCGAATACATCACGGCGCTCGGTCCCGAGGGGATCAAGCGCATTGTGGAAACCGGCGCGCCGGTTTTTGCCGACGTCAAATTCCATGACATCCCGAACACCGTAGCCGGTGCATCCAAAGCGCTCGCCAGGCTGGGTGCTTCGATCTTCAACGTCCATGCGTCCGGCGGAGAAGCGATGATGCGCGCGGCGCTGGATGCGGCGCGCAGCGTCGATCCCAAGATCAAACTCATCGCCGTGACGGTGCTCACCAGTCTCGAAGACAGCGATCTCGATGCCGTGGGCCAAAAGAAGCCCGCAAGCGACCAGGTGCTGCGTCTCGCGGAGCTGACGAAGAAGTCCGGGCTCGACGGCGTCGTATGCAGCGCCCACGAAATCGAGCCGATCCGCAAGGCGATTGGTCCGGACTTCATGTTGGTCGTGCCGGGCATTCGTCCGGCGGGCGCAGACCTCGCCGATCAGAAGCGCGTGATGACGCCAACAGAAGCTTTGAGCAAAGGCGCGGACATTCTGGTGATCGGCCGTCCGATCGTTGCCGTGAAGGATCCCGCCGCAGCCGCCAAAGCCATCGCCGACGATCTGAAGGCCACGGCGTGAGCTACACGCTCTACGGATCGCCGGGCACCGCCAGCATGTGCGTCCACTGGATGCTCATTGAACTTGGCGTTCCGTTCGAATTCGTTTCGCTCGATTTCGAAAATGGCGATCAGAAGAAGCCGGAATACCTGAAGATCAATCCAACAGGACATGTGCCGGCGCTGGTGATCGATGGCGTGGCCTATGGCGAAGCTGCCGCGCTGCTGATGATCCTTGCGGAACGGCATCCGCATGCGAAGTTTGCGCCGGCCGTCGACGCATCGGAGCGTGCGCTTTATCTGCAATGGATGCTCTATCTCGCGAACACGCTGATGCCGGCGTTTCGTCTTTGGTTCTACGCCGACGAAGGGGCCGGCCCGCAGAACGCAGACGCGACCCAGGCGCATGCGCGCGTTCGCATAGAGAAGGTTTGGGATCGTCTCGATGCGTTGCTTGCTGATGGCCGGCCATACGCGATGGGCGCGCATTTGACGACCGTCGATTTTCTGGCCGGGATGCTCGCGCGCTGGTCGCGGAATATGCCGAAGACGGCTGCGGACTGGCCGCATGTGCGGCGTTACGTCGAACGCGTTCGCGCGCTGCCGTCCTATCAGGAGACGCACAAGCGCGAGGGGCTTACGGGCTGGATTTAGCTTGTAAATAGCCGCGCCTTGCTTTCGGTCCCGGTGGCGGCGATAAGCGCCAGCCATGGCTATCCAGGTCAAAATCTGCGGCATAACTAGCGTGGAATCCGCCGATGCGGCGGTGCGCGCGGGCGCCGATTTTGCCGGCCTGATCTTCCAGAAGGCGAGCCACAGATATGTCGGGCTGGAGCGCTCCGCAGCGATCGCGCGGCATATGCGCGGGCGTATCCGGATCACCGCGCTGATGGTCGATCCATCCGACGATGAAGTCGCAGAGATCGCGCGCGATGTAGCGCCTGACTTTCTGCAACTGCATGGACGTGAAGCACCGGCACGGGTTTCCGAGATCGTTTCGCATTTCCGCATTCCGGTCATTAAGGCGTTCGGCATCGCCGACGCATCCGATCTGGCGAATGTGGCTGCATACAACGATGTGGCGGAGATGTTCCTGTTCGATGCCAAGCCGCCGGCAAATGCCATCACGCCGGGCGGACATGGCCTGGCGTTCGATTGGCAGATTCTTCGCGACGCAAGTTTCGCGCGGCCGTGGCTTCTTGCCGGCGGCCTGAAGCCTGACAACGTTGCGCGCGCCATTCGCACAAGTGGCGCACCGGGCGCGGATGTATCCAGTGGCGTCGAAAGTACGCCCGGCGTGAAGGATATGGCGCGCGTTGCGGCGTTCGTCGAAGCCGCGCGCAATGCCCATTCCGCAGAAGAGACTCGGCCATGAACGATCGTCCCAATTCCCTGCGCGCTGGTCCCGATCCGAATGGGCATTTCGGCGCTTACGGTGGGCGCTTCGTGGCCGAGACGCTGATGCCGCTCGTGCTCGATCTGGAGAAGGCTTACGACGAAGCGAAGAACGATCCGAAATTTCACGCCGAGTTGAACGGGCTGCTGAAGGATTATGTCGGCCGTCCCAATCCGCTCTATTACGCCGAACGGCTCACGCAGCATCTGGGTGGCGCGAAGATTTATCTCAAGCGCGAAGATCTGAACCACACTGGCGCGCACAAGATCAACAACTGCTTGGGGCAGATCCTGCTCGCGCTCCGCATGGGCAAGACGCGCATCATCGCGGAGACGGGCGCTGGCCAGCACGGCGTGGCGACGGCAACGGTCGCGGCGCGGTTCGGATTGCCGTGCGTCGTCTATATGGGCGAAGTGGATATCGAGCGGCAGAAGCCGAAC
>JBQCJO010000311.1:0-5097 GCA_051952735.1 Rhizomicrobium sp. | reverse complement strand
ACGGGTTTTCCGTTCGCGAACTTCACATGCACGACCTTGTAGCCGGTAGGCTTGGCGTTGTTCCACGAACCATGCAGCGAGACGAAGGCATCGCCTTTGAAGTCCGCCGGGAATTGCGCGCCTTCATAGAAGACAAGTCCGAGCGGCGCGGAATGCGATTGGAAGAGAAGATCCGGCACGATGGCCTTCGCCACCATGTCCGGCCGGTTCTTGCCATAGGTTGGATCGGGATTGTGCCCGATATAGGCCCAGGGCCATCCATAGAAGCCACCCTTCTGCACATGCGTGAGATAGTCGGGAACCAGATCGTCGCCCAATCCATCGCGCTCGTTCACGGTGACGAAGAGATTGTTCGTGTTCGGATAGAAAACGATGCCAACCGGATTGCGCAGGCCGCCGGCGAATGTGGAAAGCGTGCCGTCCGCATTCACCTTGCTCACTGCCGCGCGTTCAGCGGGCTCACCTTCTTCGATGTTTCCGTTGGAACCGATGGCGACATAGAGCGATCCATCCGGGCCGAAGGCGATGTCGCGCGTGGAATGACCGCCTTTGGGAAAATCATTCTTGGTGATGCGCGTTTTCTTGCCGCCTTTCAGCGCGCCGTCTTTGTATTCGACTTTCCACACCGCATCGGCGTCACCGACATAGAGCGCGCCATCGTGGAAGGCGAGGCCGTGTGGCCTGTTGAATCCGTCCGCGAAGGTTTCGATCGTCGTCGCCTTGTCGGTGCCGCGCAGGATCGTGACCTTGTTGGCGCGCGGCTCGGCCAGGAATACGTCGCCGTTCGGCGCGACCGCCATCCAGCGCGGACCGGAAAGTCCCGATGCATAGACCGAGACATGGAAGCCTTTCGGCGCGGATGGCACCACGCCGGCGGGACGCGGAATTGTCTGCGAGGAATTGTCGGTGGCCGGGGTGGCGAAGGGCTTGGCCAGTTCGTTCGGCGAGACCGAGAAGTGCTTGCCCGGATAATCGCCCTGCTCCGCCGCCAGCGCGGCCGAAGCAAGCCCAAGCGCCAAAAGGGAAATCCCCGCCATAGTCCGCATGATCTTCTCCTCACCTTCGATTTCGTAAACGACAAATTTACCTTCGCGGCACACCTTCGAACGCGAACGCGCGAGAACCCCCATGCGATCCTTCGCTTTCGCCCTGCTCATGTTGGCCGCCGCAGCCCTGCCCGCGCAAGCGGAGGAGGAAAAGGCGGAGCACAAGCAGACCCAATCCGAAAGCTTCATCATGGTGGAGCCGATGTACACCACCATCGTGGACGCAGGCCGCCCGCAGGGATTGCTGCTGGTGGCCATCGGTCTGGACGTGCCCAACGCAAATCTGCGCGCCGAAGTGGACCACGGGCTTCCCGTTTTGCGCGCCATCTATGTGCGCAGCCTGATGGCGTTCACCGCCGCGGCGGTCCGACCCACGGTGCAACCCGATGTGACGATGATCGCGGACCGCCTGCAGCGGCTGACCGATAAAGCGCTGCACAAGAAAGGCGCGCGCGTTCTTCTGGCGCAGGTTGCGATCCAGAAGAAGCACTAGTCGCTTTTTTTGGCGAGCGCCTGAGCCACTACGGCATGGACCTCCGGGTTCGATCCAATGGTCATGTGAGCGCCGGTGACTTTTATGTTCGTGGCACCTGGCGCTTCTATCTGAAGGCATTGTCGCCAATCAACGATACCATCATCTTCCGAATATACTGCGGTCACGGGTACGGGAAGAGCGCCACCGATTTCTTCGCGGCGATCGAGCCATGACGATTCATGAAACGGCATAAGTGCTGCTGCGAATGGTTGTAATGGTGTAATAACGGGATAGCGGACGGGACTGCACAAGGTCACAACACAACGCACCGCTTCCGTATTATCCAACGCGAGCTGGCGCGCAAGCACACCGCCAAGACTGACACCTACTACGCTTACCGGCGCTTTGGAGGTGTCTGCTAAGTTGAGAAGCTTTCTCTTAAAGCGGGCAAGCATCGGCGCCGTAGGACCGGTGTTGACCAACACCTTGGGCGTCGCCACGCGATAGCCCAACTGTGTGATGGCGGAGCGCAGCCGCGCTGTTGTCCAGTCGCTCGCCAGAAATCCTGGAAGCACAAGAACCGTGTGCCCATCTCCACGAGGTAGATCGTCTGCCGGAGGCGGTGGCGGGCGAAACACACTCACGGTGATCGCTGATAGCTCGCGCGCCAAACTTTGGATTCCAAGATTGGAATTAGACGCGGGAAAAATGGCTGACGCTTCACGCATGATCACATCGCGGAGATGCCGCCGTCCACTTTCAACTCCGCGCCGGTGACGAATTTGGATTCGTCGGAGGCGAGATAGAGAACGGCATAGGCGATATCGTCGGGTTCACCGATTGTGCCGAGCGGCACTTGGCGCGCAAGCTTCGCATAGGCCTCTTCCTTGCCGAAGCGCTGCACCAAAGGATCGAGGATCGGTGTGGCGATGAACACCGGGTGCACGGAGTTGGAGCGGATGCGATAACCCTTGCGCGCGCAATGCAGCGCCACCGATTTGGACAGATGGCGCACCGCCGCTTTCGCGGAATTGTAAGCCGCCATGTTGTGCCCCGCGATGATGCCGGAAATGGATGATATGTTGACGATGGAGCCTCCCAGTCCGGTGGCCTTCACTGTCTCGGCCATCATGGGAATGGCGAATTTGCAGCCCAGGAACACGCTGTCCAGATCGATTTCGTGCACGCGCTTCCAGTCTTCGAAGCTTGTCGCTTCCACATCCGATCCCGCGCTGATGCCGGCATTGTTGACCAGCACATGCAGGCCGCCGAACGCTTTGTGCGTTTGCGCGAGCACGTGAACCCATTGCTCCTGCTGCGTAACATCATGCCGGATCGCGATGGCAGCGCCCTTGCGCGCGGCGTTGATCGAATCTGCGATCTTCTGCGCACCTTCGATGTTCACATCGGTGATGGCGACGCGCGCGCCTTCCTTCGCCAGCATCCGCGCCGCGGCTTCGCCCAATCCCTGCGCGCCACCGGTGATGAGCGCGATCTTGCCGTCTACACGTCCTGTCACGTCTATCTCCCGGTGAATTTCGGCTCGCGCTTTTCGAGGAAGGCCTTGATCGCTTCGCGATAGTCCTCGCTGGTGGTGGCGAGCGCGTATTGATCGGCGTCCAAGAATGTTGTGGCCGGATGCAGCGCGTTGGCGACGGCGTTGACCGATTGCTTGGTCATACGCACGGCATTGGGCGGCAGCTTAGCGGTTTTCTTCGCCCACTTGTTTGCGACGATGAGCGCCTCGCCGTCTTCGGCAATTTCATCGCACAGGCCCCACAGCGCAGCTTCTTCCGCACCGATGTCTTCGCCATAGAGAATGAACCGCTTGGCGCGCGCAGGCCCGACAAGCGAGACAATGCGCGGCACCGAATGCCAGCTCATGTTCATGCCCAGCGGAATCTCCGGCAAGCGCATCGTCGCCGAGCGCGCCATGATGCGGAAATCACACGCCGCCGCGAGCGCCGCGCCGCCACCGATGCAATATTTCTCGACGGCGCAGATCGTCACCTGCTCCATCTTCTCCCACGCATCGCAAAGATCGGGGCCGATGCGCACCATATGGCGGCGCTCCAGCAATCCGTTCGCCTTGCGCCGGTCCATTGCAGGATCTTTCAAATCCGCACCGGCGGTGAACGCGCCTTTCGACGTAAGGACGACAGCCTGCGTTTCCAGATCGTCGGTGAAGCTGCGCGCCGTTTCGGTGAGTTCGAGGATCGCCTGCCGCGAGAGCGCATTGCGCCCGTCGCCACGGTCGAACGTCACCACGGCCACGCCGTTGTCGCGGGCGATGGTGACGAACTCGCCGATTTTCGTCTCGCTCATTTCGGCGATTGTAGGTTCTTCACGATCCCAAGCAATGTGGTGCGCGGCAGATAGGCCGTGGCGCCGGCGAGAATCCGGTTGCGCAACCCGGTGATGACGACGCGCGTGTTCTTCTGGAAGCCGCGATAGCCCTGCTTGGCGACCGCCATGGACGGCATAGCCTCACCGGCGTTTGAGAGCCGGGTCTTGCCGGTGCCCGCGCGTTCGCGGAATTTGCTCACCGTCGGGCCGGGGCAAAGGCAGCTCACATGCACGCCCGTGCCTTCGGCTTCTTTCCACAAAGCTTCGGAAATCGAAAGTACGAAGGCCTTGCTGGCGTAATAGGTCGCCATCAGCGGGCCAGGCTGGAACGCGGCCGTGGAGGCGACGTTCAACACCCCGCCGCGCTTGTTCTTCAGCATCGACGGCCAATAGATCTGTGTCAGTTCTAGAAGCGCACGAACATTGAGATCGACCATGCCGAGCTGTTCGTCCGCCTTCGATCCATCCATCGCGCCGGCGATGCCATAGCCGGCATTGTTCACCAGCACATCGACATTCAAATTCTTCGCGGCGATTTCCTGCGCGAGTTTCGTGCCGCCGCCATGCGCGCCCAGATCGAGCGCGATCGGCGTCGCGGTGATCTTGTATTGCGTGGAGAGCTTGTCCGCCGCCTGTTTCAGCGCGTCGGCGCTGCGCGCGGTGAGGATGAGGTTGTAGCCGTCTTTCGCGAAGCATTCCGCAAGATCAAGCCCGATGCCATAGGATGCGCCGGTGACAAGCGCGGTCTGTCCATCACCTTTGCGTTTGCGTGCCATGTCAAATTCCTTCGTTAAAATGATGCGCGACTATTCGTTTGCGATGGCGCGCCACAGCGCGTCTTCCATCTCGTTCGCCGTCCGCTCATCGAAAGTGAGCGATCCGCTGGCGGAAAATTTGGTGAGGCCCGCGGCCGCGCCCCACATCAGCGCGACCACCATCACCGGATCGAGATCGCGAATGTCGCCGCGCCGGCGCCCCTCGCGCACGAAAGCTTCCGCCGCCTGCGCGTAGGTCTTTGACAGCGCGCGGCTTTCAGCGTCGAGATAAGCGCCGTGATGGTGCAGATCCATGAAGCGCATCGCATGCGGATTGCGGCGCGCGAAGTCCGTCATGCGCTGCCAATAGGCCGAAAAGATTTCGCGGGTGGGAAGGCCCGGCGCGACCGGCGCGAGCACGGTTGCGTTGTAGCTCTGCTTGAGCAGGCGATAGAGCGTGTTGACCAGCGCTTCC
>JBQCJO010000310.1:0-2947 GCA_051952735.1 Rhizomicrobium sp. | reverse complement strand
CGCAAAGAGAGGCGACAGATGATAAGCCGTTTGCAGGATCGCCGCGCCATAGAGTCCGAAGCCGACGGTGCTGCCGTTCAACAGAAGGATCGCCGCATAGCCCTGCCCCGCCGGCGTACTGAATTTTGCGATGCTGCGCGGAAAGAGATGCGCCGCGGCCTTCACGTCCGCGCGCAACGCGAAAACGAGAAACACGGCGGTAATCGCCAGCAGGCCAATGGATGCTCCAACATCCATCACGACGCTGGCGGCGAGATTGGCGACGACCGCGACCGTCAGCAGCGCAAGCGTGCGCACCGGCACGCCGCTTTCCTCCGGCGGCGCAGGTCCACGCGGAACCAGAAACGGAATTGCCGCGGCGAAGATCGCGCCTTGCACCGCGAACATCACGAACAGAAGCTGCCACTGTCGTCCTTGCGCGAACAACCCGCCGAGCAAGGGCCCGAACAATGTCGCGATGCCCCAAACTCCTGCCAGCAGCGCGAAGATGCGGCCATAGAGCGGCTTCGGAAACAGCGCGTTCACCGAGACATAACACAGGCCCACCACCAGCCCCGAACCGGCGCCCTGCAGGAAACGGCCGACCAGAAACGGCGCCATCGATCCCGCGAAGCCGCCCATCAGGCAGCCGATGATGTAAGGCAGCGACGATACGATCAGTGCGCTGCGAAGGCCCCGCGTGTGTGCGATGTGGCCTGCGCTGGCGCCGCCGAGAATGGAGCCGAGAAGATAAACCGTCACCGGCCAGGCGAAATAGGCGTAGCCGCCGATGGCGCGCACCACGCTCGGCATGATCGTGGTCGTGACGAGCGAGTCCGCCGCGTTCAACCAGATGCCGAAGCACACCAAGATCGCGCGCGGCAGAAGTTCGACAGTGGACAGATCTTTCCAGCGCGCCTCGGTCATGGCCAAGACCTAGCGGCTTTCCGCGGGGCGGAAAAGCAAACGGCGCGCATCGCTGCGCGCCGCCAATTGCAATGGCCCATGAAAGCTGCGGCTTTAGCCCGCGCTCTTCTGCTGCTGCTCGGCCTTGTCCGAGTAGGTGTAGAGCGGACGCGCCTTGCCGTCGACGACATCGGCGGTGATGACGACTTCCTGCACGCCGTTGAGCGTGGGAAGTTCGAACATCGTCTCCAAAAGGAAGCTTTCCATGATCGAGCGCAGGCCGCGCGCGCCGGTCTTGCGGGCGATCGCCTTGCGGGCGATGGCGTGCAACGCTTCGTCCTGGAAGCGCAGTTTCACCGCCTCCATCTCGAACATGCGCTGATACTGCTTCGCCAGCGCGTTCTTTGGACGCGTCAGAATCTCGATCAATGCCGGTTCCGTCAGATCACCGAGCGTGGCAAGGATCGGCAGACGGCCGATGAATTCGGGGATGAGGCCGAACTTCAAGAGATCTTCCGGTTCCACTTCGCGCAGGATCTCGCCCGTGCCGCGCTCTTCCGGATCGCGGACGTTCGCGCCAAAGCCCATCGAGGTGCCGCTGGTGCGCGCGGAGATGATCTTGTCGAGGCCGGCAAACGCGCCGCCCACGATGAAGAGGATATTCGTTGTGTCGACCTGCAGGAATTCCTGCTGCGGATGCTTGCGCCCACCCTGCGGCGGAACGCTGGCAACCGTGCCTTCCATGATCTTGAGCAGCGCCTGCTGCACGCCCTCGCCCGACACGTCGCGCGTGATGGACGGGTTGTCGGACTTGCGGCTGATCTTGTCGACTTCGTCGATATAGACGATGCCGCGCTGCGCGCGCTCGACATTGTAGTCGGCGGCCTGCAGCAGTTTGAGGATGATGTTCTCGACGTCTTCGCCGACGTAACCGGCTTCGGTCAGCGTCGTGGCGTCGGCCATCGTGAACGGCACATCGAGGATGCGCGCCAAGGTCTGCGCGAGCAACGTCTTGCCGCAGCCGGTGGGGCCGATCAGCATGATGTTGGACTTCGCCAGCTCGACGTCGCCGTTCTTGCCGGACGAATTGATGCGCTTGTAGTGGTTGTGGACCGCGACCGAGAGCACCTTCTTGGCGTGCGCCTGGCCGACCACGTAATCGTCGAGGACCTTGAAGATTTCCTGCGGGGACGGAACACCGTCGCGCGACTTCAGGAACGAGGTCTTGTTCTCCTCGCGGATGATCTCCATGCACAGTTCGACGCATTCATCGCAGATGAACACCGTCGGGCCCGCGATGAGCTTGCGGACCTCGTGCTGGCTCTTGCCGCAAAAGGAACAGTAAAGGGTGTTTTTCGACTCGCCGCCGCCAGCCTTACTCATTGACGCTCCTGGGCGAATTCGCCCCTAAAGACTGCTTTTGATCCTGCCGGATCAAAGCCTTGCACAACCCACGCCAACCCAAATCGGATCACCCCGATTCATGAGACCACGTTAGCGCCAAGCGGATCAAGAAAGTTTTAAAACAGGCAAAACCCTTGAGGAAATAAGGGGGTTACCTGGTTTATCCCCCGGTTCCCTCGGCAGCGTCTGGACGCCGCTCCAGGATCTTGTCCACCAGACCGAAGCCCTTGGCCTCTTCGGCGGTCAGATAGGTATCCCGATCCAGCATCTTTTCAACCGCTTCAACGGTTTGCCCCGTGTGCTTGGAGTAGATCTCGTTCAGGCGGCGCTTCAGTTTGACGATCTCCTGGGCATGGCGGGCGATATCCGCCGCTTGGCCGTAATAGGAGGCGCTGGGCTGGTGGACCAGCACGCGCGAATTGGGGAGACAGTAGCGCTCGCCGGGGTTTCCGGCGCAGAGCAGCAGCGACGCCGCCGACGACGCCTGGCCGACGCACAGTGTCTGCACCTTCGGGCGGATGTACTGCATCGTGTCGTAGATGCCCAACCCGGCGGTGACGTAGCCACCCGGCGAGTTGATGTACATCGAGATTTCCTTCTTCGGAGTCTCGGCTTCGAGGAACAGGAGCTGCGCGGTGATCAGGCTGGCGCCGTAATC
>JBQCJO010000309.1:0-2520 GCA_051952735.1 Rhizomicrobium sp. | reverse complement strand
TATGGCGCGCATGCGCGCGTGCTGGATGCGCTGCTCGAATATCACCCCAAGGCCGTCGTCGTGGATTTCCTGTTCGTCGACACGCGGCCGGATTCCACGCTGCCGCAACTTGTCGACGAGATCGCGCGCTACAAGAAAGCGGGCGTGCCGCTTTATTTCGAAGGCGGCATCCATTTGCCTTACGGCGAATATCCGCTGCGTCCCGAACTTGCGAAGACAGGCGTGCCGATCCTCGATCCCACGATTCCGGTCTATGACGGCATCGCGCGGCAATACAATGTCACCGGCAAATGCTTCGACAAAAATGGCGGCATCAAAAGCGGCTGCTATTCGCTGGCGCTGGCGGTGTTCCGGGACACCTATCCCCAATACAAACTCGAACCGCTCAACGGCATGATGGAGCTGGTGTGGGGCACGCGCACCGATCCGCACAATGCCAAATGGATCAGCGTCACCAACGAAGACGGCACGCACCGCTCTTGCCATTCCGATATCGGACCGCTGCGCCGTTTCTATCTCGCCTTTTTCGACCCCGGCGCGGTGCAGAATCCCTGCCCCTACAATGCGCAGCTTCCCGTCGTCTCGCTCATGCAAGGCAGCGACGACCCGGACATTCCCGATTTGATTCAAAACCGCGTCGTGTTTTACGGCGGCTCTCTGGAAGGCGCTCAGGATAAAACCTACACGCCCGTGAACGGGTTGCTGCCCAGCGTCTATGTTCACGCCATGGCGCTGGACAATCTCATCACCTTCAGGGGCAAGCCCGAGCAGAACGTCATCACCGCGTTCGGCTATACGATTCCCAGCAATCCCGCGCAGATGATGGCGATCATCCCTGTGATCTTCATTCTGGCCTTGATTCACATGCGCCGGATGCGCCGTAAGCGCGCCCGGGCGGGGATTCAAGAGCGCAGCGTCACTTTCGAATACATGCTGGACAAGACAATTGAGACGGCGTGGCACTACTTCGCTTTCGCCCTGGCGCTGGGCGTGGGGCTGCTTCTGGCGCTGGCGGTCGGCCTTTCGACCGCGAACTGGGTGGAAGTGGTGTTCGTGTCGGTGGAACTCGCGGCAATGCTGCTGGTCGGCGTGCCGGATTCGCTTTGGGGTTACCTGCATCACGTCGCTGGCGGCGTTGTGGAGGAACTGGCGTAGGGAGAGACGCACATGCAACGTCATGGCATCGCCGCGGCCGCCGCCGCGCTTCTCATACTGGCCGCAACATCCGCATCGGCTTCCGAGGAAACCTGCCCCTCCGCGACGGGCGATATCGCGTTGCAGGCGCGCACGCCGGAGGTCGATCTCTTCAATGATGCGGCCGGAACGCAAAAGGCAATGACGCTGGAAGCGGCGAAATTCCCCTCCTGCACGCCGATCACCGGGCGCTCGCCGAACATGATGCTGCAGGTGCAGATGAACGGCGCTAAATATTGGGTGCCGCCGCATATGTTGAAGTATCGCTTTGCCGGAAAGCTTCCCGCCGTGTGCCGCAACCTCGCGCTCGGATCCAATCAGGAGAAGGCTGGGGCCACGCGCGGTCTCGGCGAAGGCTGTCCCAAGACGGCGGGAGCGCACTGATGCACAGGCTGCACGCGCTTCTTGTTGCGACGACGTTTGCCGTCATCGCGGCACCGGCCGCCATGGCGAGCCAGGGCGACGGCTATCCCAGCCGGGGCAAGGCGATCGAGGCCCTCTCGCCGGCAACCGATTACAGCGACAAGCTGAAAGGCCGGCCGCTGGCGCTCGGCATCATGCGCACGCGCGGTCAGGGCTTCGTGCCGTCGCCGGAGCTTCACGCTTATGTCAACGGCGTGATGATGCGTTTGCTCAGAGGCGTTGCCCTGCCGGCAAGCTTTCATCCGGAAGTGCATGTGCTGGCGGCGCCGGAATTCGCGGGCGAGTGCACGCCGGATGGCACCCTCATCATCACCGTCGGTCTGCTGGAGCAACTGGAGACCGAAGACGAGTTGGCCTTCGTGCTGGGGCATGAACTGGCGCATGCGATCTATCGGCACGAAGCGCCGGACTGGTACAAGAAATCGCAATACTACGCCGTGGTGAACGGCGTCGCCGTGGACACGGTTGCCCAAGGCGCGGTGCGTTTCGGCGGATCGCTGGGCGGCAATATCGGACGCGGCATCGACGTGGCGCAGCATCTCGCCAAGCTGAGCGCGAATGTGCTGATGCCGCAGATGGAGCGCGGGCAGGAAGACGCCGCCGACGCGCTCGGCTTCGATCTCATGGTGAAAGCAGGCTACGATCCCGAGGCGCCGCTGGCGGTGATGGACAAGCTCGCCGCGCAGGAAGCGGAAGCCGCGCGCGCCGCGCAGCAGGCGAAATATGCCGCCAAGAACGACAAGAGTTCCGGCAGCGACGACGATGGCGGTCTTTTCGGCAAGATCGGCAATGTGGCCGGTGGCCTCGGCACGATCCTGACGGGCGGACGTCCGAGCAACGAGCAGATCGCGGACATCGCGATCTTCGCGTTCGATTCCGCCGTGGACAACATGGCCGAAGACG
>JBQCJO010000308.1:0-5452 GCA_051952735.1 Rhizomicrobium sp. | reverse complement strand
ACCGGCGATCAAGTCGAGCCTCCTCGCCTATATTCCCGGCCGCAAGCCAATTTCAAATCTCCACATTTAAATTCCCGCCGCGAATATCTGATCGCAGGTGTAGAGCAACCTGAATTACGGGCACCATCGGCGAGCCTGCTCTGCCGATGGCATCTGTCTGGGCATACGCTTATCGATCTCTTCGACGCACTCTATAACCCGAACTGCTTTTAGAGCCGGTCCAGCGTGCACCAAAAAAATGCCGCCTGAGGATAAACCTCAGGCGGCAAGTGCGAACGGCATCGGGGAGCCGGCCCGGCACGTCCAAGGCCTCATCGGCCTTTACCGACCGAGCCTTCAGAAGCGGTAACTGGCCTCCGCGCCGAAGGTGCGGGGCTGGCCAAGCCAGCCGATGAAGCCGTTAGCGGGCGCCGTACCTCCGCCGCTGATCTGCGCGGCCTGCGTCTGAGCTGCCATGTTCACGAAGTATCGTTTGTTGGTCAGGTTCTTTCCCCAGAGGCTGAGCTTCCAGGTTCCGCTATTGGGCTCAACTCCCAAGCTCGCGCTCAGAAGCGCGTAACCTTTCTGGACAGACCGCGGATCCAGTGACGAATCAAGATAGGCCGAGCTTTGACCGGAGAGTTCCGCTGCAACAAACCAGCTATATTCGCTTGCCCCCCAATTCTGCTCCCACCTTCCACCGATGCTCCAATGCCATTTCGGCGCGTTCGGCAAAGTCAGGCCATTGAAGTTGCAATAACTATGCGTCGCGTCCGTGTAAGGGCCGGACGATGCGGGCGGAGGAGAGCCCTGGAACGGATAGGTCTTGTCGCAATTCAGATGATCCGCGCCGCCCGTGATCAACGAATCGATATAGCTGCCAGACGCGTTCAAGGTAAGTTCGTCGATGGGCTGAGCCTGTGTATCGAATTCAACCCCCTGGTTGCGGAAGTTGCCGGCATTGCCGATCGCAAATCCCGTTCCGATCGGCAGGAGCGTCGACTGCTGATAGTCCTTCACCAGCATGCGGAACACGTCCAGATTCACCAGCAGCCTGTTATCGAACCAGGTCGACTTGATGCCCACTTCATAGTTGAGAGACGTTTCCGGGTCGAAGGCATAGGGCGTCACTGTCGCAGAGCGCGAATTGAAGCCACCATCCTTGAAGCCGCTGCTCGCCGTGGCATAAACCATCACATCCGGCCTGATGTCGTATTGCGCGCCGTACATCCATGTGAGGCTCTTGTCGGTGATGCGGCCTGTCAGCGTAGCGTTCGGTCCTTGCGTAAAGGTGAAAGGCTTGGAAACCGTATTGCCGGCGATATTCACCTTCGTCGAGGTGATCGACGAACTCTTGCGATCGTGGCTATAGCGCAGGCCGCCGATGAGCCGGAACGCATCGGTGAGATTCATCGTCACTTGCGTGTAAGGCGCCCAGGCCGTCGTTTTCTGGTGAAAGCTCGTGTTGTTCTGATCGCCGACATGCGCCGAGCCCGGACCGCCTTGCGGGACCGGATAGTTGCGGTTGGCGCCTGAATCGATGGTCAACTGCGCACTGTATTGCAGATCGTCCTGGAAGAAATACAGGCCCACCACGTAGTCAATGAAGTGCTCACCATCCGAAACGACCCGCAATTCATTGCTTGTGGAGCCAATCTTGTCCCGTTGCATGTTGGTGGCGATATCGAGCGGGAGCGAACCTGGTCCAACATTCGGAGCAAAGTCATAGTACGAATTGTAGGCGAGAAGATCCGTGAGCGTCGCTTCGAACGGTAATTCGCGGCTGACATTCACCGAGGCGCCCCACATCGTCGTCTTGTCATACGCAGGCGTCGCCGAATTCACCTCCCATGCGCCAGGAATAACGTAAGGATGCGAAGGATTGTTGGCCTTTTGAGCAATGACGAACGGCGACGTGTCGAAGCTGGTTGGCTTGGGATTATAGCCGTACACGATTCCGCCCGCACCAAGCGGATTGACCTGAACGCTGTTGGTACCGTCGGTGGACATGTAGGAGTAATAGCCGATGAAATCCACAGTGGTGGCATCGTCCGGCGTCCAGCGAAGGCGTGCGCGGCCGCCATACTTGTCGCTGTTCCAGACAGGCGCATTGGTATAGAGATTTTTCAGATAACCCGAATGTGAATCCGTCCAGCCGGCGAAGCGGCCCGCCAGATCGTCCGTGATGCCGCCGCCGACATAACCAGCGACACGCACCTGATCGAAGTTTCCATATTGCACGTCGATCATGGCTTCGGGCGTTTGCGATGGCGCGCGCGTATTGATATTGATCGCGCCCACCGGCGTATTTCGCCCGTAGAGCGTCCCTTGCGGTCCGCGCAGAACTTCGACGGTGGAGATATCGGTGATTTCGCCGTAGATCGGCCCCGCGACCGGGATGAACACGCCGTCCATGAACACGCCGACATCAGGTTCGGTACCAGCGTTCGTACCCGACGTGCCGACATTGCGAATGATGATCGAAGAATTGCGGTTATTATTCGCCTGATTGATGGTGAGGCTGGGCACGAGCATGGCCAGATCCGCCACGCTGGAAATGCCTTTTTCTTCGAGCTGTTGGCCGCTGAATGCGCTGATCGCCATTCCAACATGCTGTACGTTTTCCGGACGCTTCTCGGCAGTCACCGTGACGGTCTCGATGCCGCCGCCCGTGTCGGCTGCTTGTGCGTAGGCAGCGCTGCCGCTGCCGAGCCACAGGACCGCGGCTGACGTTAGAAGTGCTTGACGGATGCGTATATTTTTTTGTTCAGACATTTCGTTTCCCCCTTGTTTTGCACGCTCGCTCGATACGATGACAGGCCAGACGTATTTGCCCGCTTCATCAAGCGGCACGCCCTTTGAGCTGCATGTTCGCCAGCTCCCCGGTTCACGCGACAAGCGCACTACCAGACGCTCTTGCCACCAGGGTAGCGTCCGCTTTTTGGTCACGCGGATGAAATGCTTTGTGGCTGTGGGAAACATGCCGGAAAGGCATGTGGCATTTGCGTGCGCGGCTCGCGTTACAAGCCAAGACAGCGGACAGCTTAGCGCGCCAAGGTTACTGCGCCATCGCAAATACGGTCGAATTCGGCGCGAAAGCCGCTGGGTCTATCAGACGGGAATTCGAGGCGGATTGACTGAGCACGATATGGTCTTGTCAAAAGCTGACAAGGTCACGCTATTGGACGCCTCGTCGTCGCACGACGCTCGGCCACACCCAGATGTTTGCCCGCCACAAAATACGAGACGCCACCGGCAAGAGCGAAAAATGTAATCGCAATCAGCGCATATCGCAGGCTCTCCTTGCCGAAGGTCGGCTTGAGCGCATCACTCAAACTCCCCACCATCAGCGGACCAAGCCCTCCGCCTAAAAGATTGGTCAGGAAAAGCGTCAGCGCCGTTGCGCGTGCCCGCATGCGCGGAGGCATCAGATTGAGCGTCACGGCAGAGGTGGGCGCCTTATGAATAGCCGTCAGCAGAACGCCACTCATGGCAGCGACACCGATGAAGCCTGCGACAGGCGTGTACAAAAGAAACAACAGCGAGACGGGGAAGAGCGCCAGCGCCACCGCGACGATCCACAACCGCCAATGCGGGCTCCGATCGCCCAAACGGTCCGAAAACACCCCACCGATCAACGTGCCGATCAATCCTCCCAACCCGCTCGCGATACCGAGAATCAGGCCTCCATGACCAACCGTCATGCCGTGTGAGCGCACCAGAAAAGACGGCAGCCAGGCACCTTGGCCGAACGTGACGAAAGAGCAAAATGTCGTGCCGAGCATCGTGTAACGTAGGCTGCGATCCATCCACAGAAGCTGAATGACTTTCAGGAACGACTGATAGGGAAGATCGGCCGACGCCACGGCTTCGCGTTGTCCCCGCGGCGGTTCGGAGATGGTCAGGAAAATGAGCAATGCAATGGCGATTCCGGGAAGAGAAATGATGAAGAAGGTCGCGCGCCATCCAAAATGCTCCGCCAGATACCCTCCCAAAGCCAGCCCGGCAAAAACGCCCAGATGGATTCCGATTGTGTAAATGGAGAGGGCGGTACCGCGCCGCTCCGATGGAAACAGATCCGAAAGCATGGAGTGCGCGGACGGCGTCATTCCCGCTTCACCGATCCCGACACCGATGCGCAAGAGAACGAGTTGGCTGAAGGTCGCGACACGGCCGCATAGCGCCGTCATCACGCTCCAAAGAGCGATCGCCACGCCGATGATGTTGCGCCGGCTTGTCCGTTCGGCAAGAGCGGAAAGCGGCAGCCCAAACAGCACATAGCACGCCGTGAACGCAAATCCCGAAAGAAGGCCCAGGCTCACATCGCCAAGATGCAACTGGTGCTTCAGTTGCGGCATCACAATACTGATGATGCTGCGATCGAGAAAAGCGCAAGCATTGCCGAGCATCAGGACGATCAGGATGTAATACGAATAGGCCACGCCTGAAGGCCGTCGCCCGGCCACGGGCCACACGACGCCCTCGTTCGCCTGCTGTTGCATATTAAAACGCAACGCCATCGGGCTTCGCCGATTGTGGTGTCACGATCTCTACCACTGTCGTCATCGGTGCTTCGAGCGCCTCGCGGATGACATCGCGCAGTTCCGCGCTTCGTGTCACGCGCACGCCGCGCGCGCCGAAAGCTTTCGCGATCTCGGCGAAATTCGTTTCCGTGAAATCCGTCGAAAGCAACCTTCCCCCCATCAAACCGATTTGCGCCTGGCGGCAATACTCAAGATTGCCGTTGTTCAGAACGCACACCACCACCGGCGTCTTCATGCGAATCGATGTCTCCAACTCATGGAGCAGCATCATAAAGCCGCCGTCTCCCGCCAGAGCCACGAAGCGCCTTTCGGGGCAAGCCAGTTTTGCGCCGATCGCAGCAGGAAAGGCAAACCCCATAGTCCCCATGCCGCGCGGGCCGACATAGTATCGCCCCTTCTTCTCTACCTCGAAATATTGCCCGCCCCAGATCTGGTTGAAACCGGAATCGCAGATCAGCGTGTCATCCGGTCCCATCGCCTCGCGCAACGCCCGCATCGCCTGTAACGGATGGACGGGCTCCTCATTTGCGGGAGCGGATTGCGGGCTCTCCACGCCGGACGTGGCAAGCCAGGATTTCCGAATGGCGCTAACGGTCCCGTCAGCGCGCGGACCATCCCATTTCGTTTCTTTGGCTGCGGCGATCAAGTCCTGGAGGAAGAGCTTCGCGTCACTCCACACAGAATGAATCACATCGTAGTTCTTCCCGATCTCGATGGGGTCGACATCGACTTGGATCATCGGAACCCCGCGTTTCGGTATGGTCCAATTCGCCGTGTCCACATTCGTGAACCGCGAGCCGATCGCCAGCACGAAATCGACATCGGCGAGATATTGGTTTGTCGCCGGCCGGCCGAGTTGCCCGCATGTACCAAAAAACAACGGTTGTGTTACCGCAAACGAACCATTGCCCATTTAATACGTAACCACG
>JBQCJO010000307.1:0-3133 GCA_051952735.1 Rhizomicrobium sp. | reverse complement strand
TCCGCCGCGACGATGTGCTCAAGCGCATGCTGCCGGGAACACAGGTGACGGAGGAAGCATGAAAACGCTCGCAGGTTTTGTTTTGAGCGCCACGCTGCTGGCAACATCTTCCGCCCAAGCCGCGCATTGGAGTGTGGATGCTGCGCGCAGCAAGCTCGGATTCACGGTGGTCTGGGCCAAGCAACCCTTCGCAGCAACCTTCAAGAGCTGGAACGCGAGCATCGACTTCGATCCCGCCAATCTGGCCGCCTCGAAAGCCGATGTGACCATCGCTATCGGCAGCATGTCGTCCGGCGACACGGAAACCGACGCCGGCATCAAGGGCGATATCGGCTTCGGGGCAGGCAAATTCCCAACGGCACATTTCGTCACCACAGGCTTCACGCACAAGTCGGGCAACGACTATGTCGCGCAGGGCAATCTCACACTCAAAGGCGTGACCAAGCCGCTGACCCTGCCCTTCACGCTGACGATCACCGGCAAGCAGGCGCACATGGTGGGCGGTGCCACGGTCATGCGCAACCAGTTCAATGTCGGCACCGGCGAATGGGCCAAATCCGATCCTGTCGCCTGGGATGTTAAGGTGAACATCGACATCACCGCGACGCAGAACTGACGCACTGAATTTCTCCGGCGTTTGGGCTAGGTTCGCGCCATGCCGACCGCGTCGTCCAACCTCCGCATTGCCGATGCCGCCGCCATTGCGCGCGCGGGCGAGATCATCCGCGCGGGCGGATTGGTCGCCTTCCCCACCGAGACGGTCTATGGCCTCGGCGCAGACGCCACGAACGACGGCGCCGTCGCCTCCATCTTCGCCGCCAAGGGCCGGCCGCAATTCAATCCGCTGATCGTGCATGTGCCCGACATCGCCGCCGCAGAAGCGATCGTCGAATTCAACCCGCTGGCACGCAAACTCGCGCAAGCCTTCTGGCCCGGCGCCGTAACGCTGGTCCTGCCGCGCAAGGATACGAAGTTGTCGCTACTGGTGAGCGCGGGCCTCGACACCGTTGCCGTGCGCGCGCCCTCCGGCGCGGTTGCGCAAAAGCTTCTCGCCGCTGCGGGACGTCCCATCGCGGCACCGAGCGCAAATGTTTCGGGCCGCGTGAGCCCTACACTCGCGTCGCATGTCGCGAATGAATTCGGTGAGACGGTCGATCTTGTTCTCGATGATGGCGCGGCGACGCTTGGCCTTGAATCCACCGTCATCGGTTTCGATGGCGGCAAACCTGTTCTGCTGCGCCTGGGCGCGATGGGGCGCGAAGACGTCGAGAGGATTGCCGGCCCGCTTGCTGCCGCCGGCGGGAAAATCTCCTCGCCCGGACAGCTCATCAATCACTACGCGCCGCGCGCCAGGCTGCGCCTGAACGCCGGCGAGGTGAAAACGGGCGAAGCGCTGCTTGCCTTCGGGCCACATGTTCCCGATGGTGCCGTCATGACGCTCAATCTCAGCGCCGCCGGCGACGTGAAAGAAGCCGCAGCCAATCTCTTCGCCATGTTGCGTGAACTGGATGACGCCGGCGTTCCAGCCATCGCAGCCATGCCCGTTCCCGAACGCGGGCTGGGCGAAGCTATCAACGACCGCCTGCGCCGGGCCGCGGCACCACGCGCATGACAGACGCCTCCGTCATCGCGCGCCTGAAAGACGCCGCCGGGCCGAAAGGCTGGAGCGACGATCCCAGGGAAATTGCGCCGCATCTTGAAGAATGGCGCGGCAAATATCACGGCGCATCGTCGCTTCTGCTGAAACCGGATTCGACGCTGGCGGTTTCGAAAATCCTCGCCGTCTGCAACGAGACGCGCACGCCCATCGTGCCGCAAGGTGGCAACACAGGGCTGGTCGGCGGCCAGATCCCGTTCCACGCCGAGATCATTCTGAGTCTGTCGCGCATCGCCAAGGTGCGCCATGTCGATCCGCAAGGCATGAGCATGATCGTGGAGGCCGGCGTCACCCTCGCCGCCGCGCAGGAAGCGGCGGACAAGGCCGACCGCCTCTTTCCGCTTTCTATTGCCTCGGAAGGAAGCGCCACCATCGGCGGCAATGTCTCCACCAATGCGGGCGGCGTGCATGTCCTGAAATACGGCAATACGCGCGAGCTTGTCCTCGGTGTGGAAGTCGTTCTGGCGGATGGGCGCGTCCTCGAGATGCTGCGCACGCTCCGCAAAGACAATACCGGTTATGACCTCAAGCAGCTTTTCATCGGCGCAGAAGGCACACTGGGGATCGTCACCGCCGTGGCGCTGAAACTGTTTCCAAAGCCGGCAGAGAAGACGACCGCTCTCGTGGCGGTGCGCGATCCTGCCGGGGCCATCGCCCTGCTCTCGCGTCTTCAGAGCGCGACCGGCGGCGCGATGAGTGCCTTCGAACTCATGCCGCGTATCGGACTGGATTTCGTGCTGGCCCATATCCCCGGCACATCCGACCCGCTCGCCAGGCCATCGCCCTGGTATGTGCTGGCGGAAGCGAGCGGCGGTGCGAACAGCCATCTCGAAGATGCGATGGAAGCCGCGCTGTCATCATCCGATCTCGTTGCCGACGCTGTGATCGCCAAGAGCGAAACACAACGCGCCGCGCTGTGGAAGTTGCGCGAAGCAATGTCGGAAGCGCAGAAGCCCGAAGGCGGTTCGATCAAACACGACGTATCCGTGCCGATCAAAGACATTCCGGCCTTCCTTAAGGAAGGCATCGCCGCCGCCGAGAAGCTCGTCCCCGGTATCCGCCCTGTGCCGTTCGGCCATCTGGGAGACGGCAATATCCACTTCAATTTCAGCGTGCCGAAAGGTGGCGACAACGCCGCCTTTCTCGCCCGGTGGAACGAGATACAGGACGCGGTGCACGACATCGTGCACCGTTATGGCGGATCCATCAGCGCCGAACATGGACTCGGCATCATGAAAGTGCATGAGATCGAGCGCTACAAATCCGCTGCCGAGCTGGACGTGATGCGCGCATTGAAGCGCACGCTCGACCCCAACAACATCCTCAATCCCGGGAAAGTGGTCGCTGTTTAGATCACGCGGCGCGCGGCAGGACGGGCTTGGGCTCGTTTGCCGGTGTTTCCATTGTCGGCGCCGTGTCGAAGCGCGTGTTGTGGAACGCGCTCAGCACTGCCGTGACGATCGTTGCGGCATAGGG
>JBQCJO010000306.1:0-5640 GCA_051952735.1 Rhizomicrobium sp. | reverse complement strand
CTCACCGATGCTCTCAATGAGATTGGGAAAGCGTATGAAGCCAAGACCGGCAACCACGTCGTATTCTCGTTTGCAGCATCGTCGGTGCTGGCGCGGCAGATCGAATCCAGCGCCGGCGCGGACATGTTTCTTTCCGCCGATCTCGACTGGATGGATTATCTCGACAAGAAGGATTTGCTGAAGGCCGGCACGCGCAAGACGCTGCTCGGCAATCATCTGGTGCTGATCGCGCCCGCGGGTCTCAAGATCAATGTGAAGATCGCGCCGCATTTCGATCTTGCCGGCGCGCTCGGCAACAGCCGCCTCGCCGTCGCCGATCCTTCGTCCGTGCCCGCCGGCAAATACGGCAAGACCGCGCTCACCAATCTCGGCGTCTGGGACAGCGTGTCGGATAAGCTCGCGGTGGCGGAGAATGTGCGCGCGGCGCTGGCTTATGTCGCGCGCGGCGAAACCACGCTCGGCATTGTCTACAACACCGACGCGAAGATCGAACCGCGCGTGCATGTCGTGGGCACCTTCCCCGACACCAGCCACGCGCCGATCCTCTATCCCGTCGCGCTGACGAAAGACGCCAGGCCCATAGCGGCGGATTTCGAGAAATATCTTGAGAGCGCCGCCGCAAAGGCGGTGTTCGCGAAGGACGGGTTCGTCATCGCGGGCCGGTAGGCCGATGGTCCAATAACAAACACCGATATTTCGCTTTAGGGGGATGCCATGCAATTGCGCGGATTTTTATATGCCTCGGCGGCGCTGGCGGCGCTATGCGCGCCTGCTTATGCCGACGACGCGGCGATCGAGAAGCGCCTCGATGCGATGCAGAAGATGATCGAGGCGCAGCAGCACCAGATCGAAGCGCAGAACGCGCAGATCAAATCGCTGCGCGGCGCATTGAAGAAGAAAGGCGTTCCGGTGGCCACGGCGGCGGCCGAGCCCGCCGCGGCGCCGGTCGAAGCACAGGTGCAGCAACAGCAGGTGCGGCTGGGCGATCTGGAGCGCAAGGTGGACGCGCAGAGCGAAGAACTGCACAAGCAATCGGATTCGTCGTGGAGCTTCAAGAACGGGCGGCCGACGATCACCTCGCGCGACGGCCGCTTCTCGCTCGCCATCCGCGCGCTCGGCCAATACGACGCCGCCTATTACATGCAGTCGGCGCGGGCGCGCGCCTTCGCCAGCGGCGCCGATCTTTCCAGCGGCACCAATTTCCGCCGCGCGCAGCTTGGCATCCAGGGCAAGCTGTTCGGCGACTGGTCCTACAATTTCAACACCGAGTTCGGCGGCTCGGGCGGCACCGAATCCGGCGGGCGGGTGCAGGCGCTGTATGTCGAGTATGACGGCTGGAAGCCCTTCGCCTTCCGCATCGGCGCGTATCCACCGGCAGGCGGCCTCGAAGACAACACCGGCTCCGCCGACACACTGTTCCTGGAGCGCGCAGGACCGTCCGACATCGTCCGCAATGCGGTGGGCGGCGACGGACGCGATGCAGCCAGCATTCTGTATGTGACGGACACGGTGTACGGCGCGCTCTCGCTGACAGGCGCGAAGGTTGGTGACGGCGCGGTGTTCGACGAGCAACAGGCATTGCTCGGACGGCTGGCGGTGTCGCTATGGTCGAATTCCGACTCGCGTTTTGTGCTGAGCGGCACGGGCGCGGACATGTTCCGCGGCAATGACTCCGCACCGGGGCCGGGATCGCCGCGATCCCTCACCTTGTCGGTCTCGCCGGAGCTGACGGTGGATTCGAACGGCACCAAGCTGGTGTCGACGGGCGGCGTGAATACGGACAGCGCGTCGTTCTGGGGCGTGGAAGCCGGCGGCAACTGGCGCAATTTCTACGGACAAGCGGGTTACTTCGGATACGCGATCAGCCAGCGCGTGACGGCGCCCGCCGCCACCAAGCCGGATCTGAATTTCAACGGCTGGTATGCGCAGGCGAGCTGGATTCTCACCGGCGAAAGCCGCGGCTATTCGGTGGCGAACGCGGCCTTCACGGCGCCGACGCCGGACGGCCCATGGGGCGCGTGGGAATTGGCGGGTCGCTACAGCGATGTCGATCTCAACGACAAGACCGGCGTGTTCGGATTGGCGACGCCTTATGGCGGCGTGCGCGGCGGCGAGCAGAAGATCTGGACCGCGGGGATCAACTGGTATCCCAACACCGCGCTGCGCTTCTCACTCGATTATCAATGGATCGATGTGGATCGGTTGAGCGGCGCGGGCGCGGACATCGGACAGAACGTGCAGGCGCTGTCGCTGCGGTCGCAGATCGCGCTCTGACTTTCCTCCCCCGTTTTACGGGGGAGGTGCCGAACGCAGTGAGGCGGAGGGAGCGGCGGCTGCGCTGCAATCTTTTCTCCGCCGCAGCCACCCCTTCCGTCAGTCGCTTCGCGTCTGCCACCTCCCCCGTAAAACGGGGGAGGAAAATTATGCCGTTCGCCGTCCCAACCACCACGCAATGGCTGCGCCGGCGACAATGCCGGAGATGATCTCCATGACGATCTGCGCGAGCGTGTAATCGAGCGGGAAGCCGTACCAGTTCCAGTAGGACACGTTCGTGGCGATGGACGTGGCGACGTAGATTCCGATCACCGCGCCCCATCTGAGCCCGAAACCGCCCGCGATCATGGAGACGATCCATGCCGCGATCAGCGCTTCGATGAATTGCTTGATGAACTCCTTGATGAGCATCGGCGTCATGTCGGCGTCGATGTTGACGCCCGGCGGATTGTAGATGAGAAGGCCGTGCGGATTGGCCTTCTGCGCCTCTGCCGATTTCTCCATCGCCTTGGGATCCTTCATGTCGATCCAGGGATAGAAATAAAGCCCACCGTGATCGCCGATGGACGCATGCATCGCCGATATGACCGGACCTTCGTTGGGAATCTGGCTGATGCCCATCGACGCCAATGGCGTCGCCATGTGCGCGATCGCCGTCCAGATGAACATGGCGATGGCGCCGAGAAGTGCTGCAATGAGAAGTCGCATCGTGTAGCCCCCGATTGGATTGGATGCGGGGCGACTATAGCGGAGGATTCGCGGCGGCGCTTATTCGGCGGGCGATTGTGCGCTGCGAAATTGGGCCCAGCGCTGCTTGATGGAATCGCTGGTTTCCCGGCTTCCGTCCGGCGACCAGCCCGGCGGCGCGAAGATATAGCCCACAACTTCGCGAAGGCTCCGCGCGGTGGCGAGGTCTTTGGCGATACCGATGAATTCGTGGAACGCGACCTTGAAGGGATTATAGGTCGCCAGATTTTTCACGATGCCGTAGCGCGGTTTCTCGTTCTCGTCTTCGGGCACGAAGCTGCCGAACATCTTGTCCCACACGATGAAGACACCGGCGTAATTCGCATCGAGATAGCGCGCGTTGGTGGCGTGGTGCACGCGGTGATGCGAGGGCGTGTTCATCACCGCTTCGAACCAGCGCGGCATTTTCTGGATCGCTTCGGTGTGAATCCAGAATTGATAAACGAGATTGAGCCCGCCCACGAGCGCGAGCATGCCCAGCGGAAAGCCCAGCAGAAGAAGCGGCGCCTTGAAAAGAAAGCCGACCGTGAGGAAGCCGCCCCAAGGTTGGCGCAACGCGGTCGAAAGATTGTAGTGCTGGCTGGAATGATGCGTGACGTGCTCGGCCCAGAACCAGCGGATGCGATGCGCGCTGCGGTGCCACCAGTAATAAGTGAGATCGTCCAGCACGAAGCAGATGACGACCGCCGGGACCGACCACGCCACCGTCATCAGCCGGTACGGCATCACCAGATGCGCGAACCAGACGAAGATGAAACCGAATGCCGTGCCGAACACGACGCTGCCAAGGCCCATGATGAGACTGGTCGCGGTGTCGCGCACTTCGTAGCGGCCGCGGCCGGCATAGCGCACGAAGAGCATCTCGGCGATGACGAGAAGAATGAAGCCCGGCGTGGCGAGCTGGGTGGGATCGAAATGCATCAGGCTTTGCTCATGCGCAATTCCCAATCGCGCGCAACGGTTTCGTCGTGGAAGGCGATCATCGCGGCGGGGAAGGTGAAATCGGAAAAGCGGAAAGACAGCGCCACGCCATCGCGCGCTTTCACATCCTTGCGCGACAGGCGGCGCGTGACGAAGTCGCTGCCGCGCGCGGCGACGAGCCAGAGCGAACCGTCATGAGCGTTTTCCAGAACCGCCGAGCGGGAGTCCGCGGCGAGCGCGCTGTGACCCAGGCGAAAGCCGGGCACATCCCACGCAAGGCGCGCCGCCGCGGAACGCGTGTCGAGCTTGACGACCTCGCGGCCGAAGAGAAACGCGCACAGTCCGACCATGGCGGCGATGCCGGCGACGGAAACGGCGAGATAGAGAAGCTGCGTGTTCATCCTTCGAGGCTCTCTCCGCTTTCGCTTCGTTCGCGCCTCAGGATGAGGATTTCCTCATGCTGAGCCTGTCGAAGCATGCTTGGCGGCTCTGGCGTTATGCCGTAATCGTTTGCATCAGAAAAGCGGCTGGGGAGACGCGCACATGGACGGGCGGCAAAGGGGCGGATTCCGCTGGGCTCACCTTCTCCTGCTCGTGCCCTTCGTGGCCACGCTGTGGGTGCCATTCTACAACCGCGCGCTGCCGGATCTGGCGGGCATTCCGTTCTTCTACTGGTATCAGATCCTGTGGGTGGCGCTGACGGCGCTGATCCTCTTCATCGTCTATCTCGCCGAAGGCCGGGAGTAGCGCGATGACAAATCTCGATCCCATGGCGCTCGGCGTTTTCGTCGCGCTCTTCCTGTTCGTGACCGTGCTCGGCTTCTTCGCGTCGCGCTGGCGGCGGGGCGATCTCACCCAGCTTTCCGAATGGGGATTGGGTGGGCGCAGGTTCGGCTCGGTGGTGACGTGGTTCCTGCTCGGCGGCGATCTCTACACCGCCTACACCTTCGTCGCCGTGCCCGCGCTGATGTTCGGTGGCGGCGCGGTGGGCTTCTTCGCGGTGCCGTATGCGGCCATCGCCTACGTCTTCATGTTCCTCGCCTTCCCGCGTTTCTGGAGCGTGGCGCGCGCGAAGGGTTATGTGACCGGCGCGGATTTCGTGCGCGGTCGTTTCGGCAGCCGCTCGCTGGCACTGGCCGTTGCGATCACCGGCATCGTTGCCACCATGCCGTATATCGCGCTGCAGCTTGTCGGCATGGAAGTGGTGCTGGCGGGTTTGGGCATTCACGGCGAGTGGCCGCTCATCATCGCTTTCGTCATTCTCGCCGCCTACACCTATGCCAGCGGCTTGCGCGCGCCGGCGATGATCGCGGTGGTGAAGGATATTCTGATCTATGTGACGGTGATCGCCGCCGTCATCATCATTCCCGCCGAGCTTGGCGGCTATGGAAAGATCTTCGCGGCGGTTGCGCCGGGCAAGCTGACCTTGCCGACGGATGCGCTCGCCAATCCCGGCGCGTTCTCCTATGCGACGCTCGCGCTCGGTTCCGCGATGGCGCTGTTCCTCTATCCGCATGCGGCGACGGGTGTGTTGTCCTCATCGAGCCGCCATGTGGTGAAGCGCAACGCCGTGGCGCTCCCCGCCTATTCGATTGTGCTGGGACTGGTCGCCATTCTCGGCACCATGGCATTGGCCGCGGGTGTCAAAGCCATGCCGCAATATGCCGACGGCTTCGCGCGCTTCGGCAACAATTACGC